>NHEN01000033.1 GCA_002172625.1 Verrucomicrobiaceae bacterium TMED86
CAGCGCAATGAGCATCGTTCCGGTCAGCCCGGGGATGGCCCCGACGAAGACCCCCAAGGTCGTACCCAACAACACCAACGCCAGTCCGGTGGGGCTGCCAAGTTGCAAGAGTGCTTGTTTCAGAGGATCCATCGATAGTTCAGTATGGCGGGCCCGGCCGGGGGATTTGAGAAGCTACCGGGAGCCCGTACCAGACCCCCAAATTTTTTCGTTAGATTCCGTTGAGCGTCTCGCCCGTTCGTTGCTTGGTAATTCATTGTTACTTCGGTCGGGCGTCGACGTCATCGGCTTGTGGCAAAATTAAGAAAGCCCCGTAAGAGTTCCGGTGCTACTCGCGAAGCGGTCATTCTCCAGCCCCATCTTCTGCAGCATGCTGACGAAGACATTGCACAGGGGGCTATTGATCTGATCGTTAAACTTCAAATGCTGCCCATGTTGAAAACCACCGCCGGCAAGAATCACCGGGAGATTGACGTTGTTGTGAATGTTGGCATCTCCCATGTGGCAACCATAGAGCAACATGGTGTGATCAAGTAGAGTGCCATCTGCCTCTTCGACATCTTTGAGGTCTTGCAATAAATCATTGAGCAACTCCATTTGGCCAACTTCGATCTCGGCGAGCTGTTTCAATTTATTCTCATCTTTTCCGTGATGAGAAATATTGTGGTATCCGCCGATGGAACGCCCATCATCGAGATTCACTCCGGGCGTTCTTACACTCCCTAAAAACAAAGTAATCACCCTTGTGGAATCGGTCTGCAGGGCGAGCCGCGACATGTCATTCATCATGCGGATCATTTCGAAAAACTGCTTTTTGTCAGAAGGATAATTAGGCAGCTCTTCGTCGACCTTGGGTTTGGGAAGCCTTTCCCAGGCCTGTGCTTCAGTCATGCGTTGTTCCAGACTGCGAACCGCGGTTTGGAATTGATCAATACGCTCGCGATCGGAGCCACTAACCCGTTTGTTGAGATCACTGGTCTGCCCCATCACCACATCAAGAATGCTGCCCCGGCGCTTGAGTCGCTCGACCTGCTCCCGCATCGCTTTCTGATCTCCTTGCAGGAACATCTTTTTATATAGCTCGGAGGCACTCTTGATAGTTGGGATTTCCACTCCAGCCTGAGTGTAAGACAGGCTTCTCGGATCATTGATTGAGAGAGAAAGAGAACGGAACCGGGTTTCGTGTCCGACTTCGTTGGCAATCAGCTGGTCCAGCGAAATGGTATTGCGAAAGCTCGCTCGTCCCGGGTGCGGGGCCGCGGTCAGAAATGACTTGTCAGCCCGGTGTCCACCGTCGACTCCGGGATGGGACAAGCCGCTGAAAACGGTGAATTGATCCCTGTGAGCAGCGATCTTCTCCAGATAATTCGAAAGTTCATAGTTGCGGCCTTCACCTTTTGGGAAAAACAACTTTGGAATGAAACCTAGATCCTGGTTGATGGCGATCATGCGCCGCGGCGAGATCTTGTCTGGAGCAGGAGCGCCGAATGACTCAAGGACCGGAAGCCCCAGCGTGATTCCGGCAGCCCGAAGGAAAGTTCTGCGGTTGGTTTTCATTGTTTCTCTGATCTCATTTTTTCAAAAATAGCGGACTCTGCACAATGGCGTGGATGATACTCCGAACACCGTATTCTGACCCTTTCGTCTTTCCCAAAATCGCATCGACCTCTTTGCGGTCGGCGAATCCCACCGGCGCTCCTGTGGCGTAGACTACCAGTTGCTCAACGAGATTTCGGGCGATCACTTCCTTGTCCTGCAAAAGGAGTTTCTTGAATTCAATAATATCGGCAAATTCCTTCCCTTCGCTCAAGCGACCGGACGCATCGACAGGTTGACCGATAAAGTGGACAAACTCGTTACCACTTCGGCCGACTCCTTCGATTCGTTTTGATCCCTCGCCGAGCGAACGGTAGTTGTCGCGCCAGCGTCCCATGACATCAAAACTTTCGAGGGCGAATCCGGGAGGATCAATCTTTGCATGGCATCCGGCACAACTGGCATCCTCGCGATGCTTCGCTAGCAGCTCGCGAATGGTGGCAGCCCCCCGGATGTCGGGCTCCACTGCAGGCACGGACGGCGGGGGAGGAGACGGATGATAGCCGAGCAGTCTTTCCAGAACATAGACTCCACGCAGGACGGGAGAAGTAACGGTTCCGTTGGCGGTCACCTTCAGCACCGACGCCTGGGTCAGGATGCCTCCATAGGGACTTTGCGGAGGAAGCGGAGTGCGTTTGAAACCAGCTCCTTGCAAATCGTCGACGCCATAGTGCCGGGCCAATCGTTCGTCGAGAAAGGTGTAGTCGGAATCGATGACATTCGCCGCCGGCCGGTTGTTGATGACCAGGTCGGCGAAGTAAAGCTGAGTTTCTTTCACCATCGAATTGACCAGCCACCAATCGCCGGCGTACTCCGGGTAGAGTTCCCGATCCGGATCGGTATCATTAATTTCATCCATCTTGAGCCAGGAGTTGAGAAACTCCCTAACAAAGCGATCGAACTCCGGCTTTGCGATGAGCCGGTCGACTTGTTGTTTGAGGTTTTCGGATTCACGCAGAGACCCGTCGCGCGCCAGCTTGCGCAGCGTGACATCCGGCAGCGATTCCCCGAGGAAGAGGGAGAGTCGTTCGGCCAAAGCGAAACCATCCAGTTCTCCGGGTTGGCTGCATTGGAACAGTAATTCAGGCGAAGCAAGGACTGCGGAGTAGGTCGCGATCATGGCCTCGGTAAATTCCGTTTTATTTAGGAGACCTTTGGCATACTGATAAAATCGATCGAATTCCTTCTCGGTAACCGGACGTCGATAGGCGCGCTCCATGAATCGGGCAAGCACCTTGGCGGCATCTTTGAGAGGTTGTTCGGACAGGGCGACAACATGTTTCCCTTTCCGGGTGAATGGCAGGTCTCCGAACAAGGCCCGGTAGGAAGCCGGTGGCCATTCCTCGACAAGCGGCCCTTCCACCTCCATCCAATGGAAGGCGACACCGGGATAACCGTCGGAATCAATCTTTTGGATGGTATGAGGCATGGCCGGCACCATGGGCGAAGGCAGGCGCATGCAGTCAAGTTTCACCATGCCGCCCTTTTCCAGAAAGCCCTCGAGCTTGTAAACTTCCGGGGCATCCGGTGACGCCTCGAAAGTGCCGATGGGTAGGGTGCTTTGGGTGTTCGGTTCATCCAGTGTGGATGAGTATACTTTAACCGGCTCACTGCGTTTGCCGGGACTGATGCGGTCGTTCACCGGGGTGGGAAACTTCCTTGAGGCGTCGAGAACCAGGTCGGGATAAAAGCGAGGCTTCTTGTCGCCTTCCCAATCAACATAGTCGGTATGCCGGATCACCGAACGAGCCTTCACGCGAAATTTGTAGTGACCGCGAACCGGAGCCTTGAATCCGTCAAACCCGTAGTAAAAAGGAGTATAGGCTCCGCGGAAAATCGCCGTGGAGGCATCCTCCAGATTGGGTGATTCAAGGGGCGCTTTTTTATTCAGGTCGTTGACAGGCGCAAACTGGATGGCATCCGCGATGACCCAGTTATTGGCTCCTTTATCGGTCAGAAAAACCTCGGCATTTTCCTCGAAGTCGAATCGCCCCAGCGGAAACCAGAGGTCATCAATCGTCGGCTTGGCACTCTGGTCGACAAGAATGCGAGTTTCCCCCTTTGCGTGGCGAATGACATATCGAGCATTACTCGCGAGGTTCTCTCCTCCACAGAAACTGGCCCGCACTTCGTAGACGCCGGGTTTTGGTAAAGCGGCTTTCCACGTGATCGAGTGCGAGCCCTTTCCTTTTGCATTTGCCAGGTAGTGCCTGCCGAAATGATTGGGGCGACGGGTGGATTGATTCCATGGCCCGTCACGTTCCGCATCCGAATCATCCACAACAACTCCGATAGCTTGGACCTTCTTTTTGCGGTCGAGACCCCGTTTCACGAAGGAGGCCCTGTCATTGATTTTCAATCCATCGAGAGCCAGCGAAAATCGAGTCCAGGCGGAATTCCCTCTCCCGGCCCACATTCGCCCCTGCTCCCGCGCATAGAGTCGTTGGGATGTTGACTTGGGTTTTGTTTCGGGAAAATCAAGCGCCCGCCGAAGTGAATACTCAGCCACGTCGAGGTAGGCATCGACTTGAACATGCGAAACATCGAGAGCCGTCCCGACTTTGGCAAAGCCAAGGACTTTTCCATCCAGAGGAATGCGATCAGCAATTTTCAGGTAGGGATCATGGAGTAAATCGCGAACGATGTTTTCATACTCGAAGCGATTGACTCGTCGTGAAACAGAGCGTCCGAATTCTTGGGCTTTCGCCTCCTGGGACGCCGTGATTTTCCGTGCCAAATCCCGCAAAACCGTCTGCCTCTCGGCGTCCTCCAGTTTGCTTTTTTTCTTCGGCGGCATTTCGCCGGATGCGATCTGATCATAGACCTTCACCCACCGTTCGGCGAGGTGGGGATCCTCCAGATCCCACTTCAGGGAAAGTAGATCCAATCCGCCTTTCTGGTCGAAGTCGTCATGACAATCGACGCAGTGATTTTCGATAAGAAGATTCAGCGACTCAGGCAAGTCATCGGCCTTGACAGAGTTACCTAAACAACTCAGCCAAACGGTCACCGCTATTGAGCATCCTGTTGTTGAAAAACGCATAAGTCTTCTCTTCTTTATTTGGAGCTTGGGTTGGTTTTGATGAGATGGCTGTATCGATAGACTTCCGGTGGGGCTTTGACCTGCCCACATTTCCCAGAGAATCTCTCCTTCTTAATCTTGAAGCGGGGTTTTCGAATTCGATTTAGGTTCGGCATTTTTTAAGATCTCTGTCCCAAGGGTAGCTTTCGGGCGGAGAAAAACGATACGGTTCTTGTGAAGTTTTCAAAAATGAGCGGTTGATGGGGAATTTGTCCTATCGGTCCATTATTCGGCGGGCAACCGATTCAAAAAACTTGATGGTCTGTGAGAGTCATTTTCTCCGGAAAGGCTGACTGCGGACCAAAGCTTGCACAAACTCACTCACGGCAAAGTTCCCTCTCTTTGCTTCGGTCATAATCTCGTCTGCCAAATCTTCATCGGTGAATCCAAAAGATCGGCCTAGACCATAACCGATAAGGTGTTCGGTAAACCCCCGAGCGAAATCGGCTTCGCGTCGGGCAATGATATCGCGCAACTCAAAATAGTCAGCGAATGCCGGGCCTTTATGAAGGGCGCCGGAAGGATCGATTTTGTGTTCGTGCCTTCCCTTGCCTTCGACCAGGCGCCACTTGCCGGCGGCGTCGAAATTCTCAAGTCCAAATCCGATCGGGTCGATCTTGCGATGGCAGCTCGCGCACTGGGCTTCTTCCATGTGGGCCGCGAGCTTCTGGCGGGAGGTAAGCGGTTTGTCTGCCAGACGGGAGAGCTGAGGCACGTTTGGTGGGGCCGGCGGCGGAGGATCGTTGAGAATGTGGCGAAGTACCCACGCACCCCGTTCAACCGGGCTGCTTTCAATCCCGTCGCTGCCCATGGCGTGGATCGCAGCCATCCCTAACAAACCTCCGCGTGGTGACCCGGCTGGCAGGGCGACTTTTTGAAAGTCATTCCCGGTAACTCCGTCGATTCCATAGTAGGTGGCGAGTAGACCGTTGATGAAAACGTAGTCACTCTTCAGAAGCTTGCCGAGTTCGCCGGATTCAGAATCGTGCAAGAGATGGGCGAAAGAATGATAGACTTCCTGGCGCGCGGCCGAGCGGGTGCTTTCGTCAAACTCACGGTGTAGGGTGGTATCAAATTGGAAGAAGTCGAGACGCTCCATGTCGAGCCACTGGTGAAGGAAGCCCGAGACGAATTCATCCGAGCGGGAATCAGCGATCAGACGACCCACCTGCTGACGAAGGACCTCCGGATTAGAAAGCTCATTCCGACTGGCAAGGTCGAGCAGTTCCCGGTCCGGCGGAGCACTCCAGAGAAAATACGACAAGCGCACCGCAAGCTCGCGATCATTGAGTTCGCGGCGTTCGGAACCGTTGGATGGCTCGTTGAAATAGAGAAAGCCGGGCGAGGCGAGGATGATGCCGAGTGGCAGTTCGATGGCGTCCTCAAATGACTTACCGGCGGCCCGACGGGCTTGGTGGATTTTGACAAGGCGATCGAGGAAGTCGTCCTTTGCTTCGACGCCCCGGAAAGTCTTAAAGGCAAATTTCTTTAGGCTCGTTCGGGCCCTTGAAGCCTCGACAGGGTCATTTTCTTCGGTGATCCACCAATCGTCTCCAGCCGAATCACCGTCGGTAGAATTCAGCGGCCCTTCCCACTCAACCCAATCAATCCACAAGGCGGGGGTCGGCCCCACTCCGCTTTCTTTTCGGGCTTCACGGAAACGTTTTTCATCGTTCTTGGGATCACGCTTTTCGCGCAGTGCAAATTTGCGCGGACCGTGCTGGGTCAGGGTGACCGGAACCTCGATGGTCTGAGGCTTGTCTGTCGAACCCGTGATCTGGAAAGTCGCGAGGTGGTTGAACTGATCCTTGTCGGGGGCCTCGCCGAGGTCCACGAAGTGTCGTTCGGTCGGAGTTCCTTTAACCGCCCCAATACGAAAGCGGAGTTTGTATTCACCGGCAGAAAGAGAATCGACAACGTGTTTCGTCTTGAGCCAACCGGTCGGATGCTCTGGAGGAAGCGCAATGAACTCGGATTTGTTTACGTTGGAAATCGTCAGAAGAGAACCGGTCTTCGTCAGAGGATTATCGAGATAACGGCGGTAGCTCGGTCCATTTTCTTTGAAGGTCCGGATACGAAATTCGGCCTCTTCTTTGTCGACAAATCCTTTCTGCGGCTTGCCCGTCTTCAGGAATTTTTGGGCAAGATCATGACCGCCCTTGAAGTAGCCGTTGTATGTTTCGCCGACTTTCTTGTTCGCATGAAGCTCAACTTCCCGCCGCTGTCTTAAGGTAGCCGAAGCAGCGCGGTGAGGTCCTTCCAACTCAACCCAGTCGATCCAGATTGCGGGCGGATGGCCGTAGCCGTTTTCCTTTTTCAGAGCATTGTGAGCGTCCCAAAGCTCTTTCAGGTTACCCGTGTTGGGTTGCTTTTCCTGAATCGCGAACTCTTTGATGGTATCTGTTCCTACTTCGAGTGGGATCTCGATGACTTCCGGATTCTCGATGGTGCCCGCAACCTGATGGGTGCTGATGGCCGGGCCTGCGAGGCCCCAATTTCTAGAAGCGATCTGACGCTGCGGGTGGCCGACTTGGATGAATCGCCGCGAGGCCGGCGAATCAGCGACGGCCGCGGCCGCCACGCGGAGGGTGTAGCTGCCGGGCGGCAGTTTTTTCGGAGCGACAATGACGCGGCCAGTGCCATGCGCGAGCTTCAGGTAAGTGCCTCGGTCACGATGCGGTAGGCTGGCGTAGTGCTTGTGATAGGCGAGGTTGGCGCGGTCTCCCTTGGGATCACTGGCAGCGGCTTTCTGGGCGTCTCCGAAACCAAAGTCCCTGGCGTCGGGCGTTCCCTCGAGCCGGTCGGCAAAGGCGTATCCCCACTGGGGGTGATCGATTTTGGGTTCGGTTTTGCGGATCTCGGCAATCTTCGCCTGGTTCGCGGGTGTCTTGATGACTGCGTCGACGCCCTTTTGCCACTGGGCAGAACGGGCCTGCGCGTCCTCGATGTTGGCGATTTGTTTCTCGTTGTCCGGATTGATCGTCTGCTCAGGCTCGATGCGGGTCACTCTGGACTTGGTCAAGGCCGCCTCCGGGATCGGGCCTTCGAGCTCGATCCAGTCGACCCAGATGGCGGGCGGGGTACCGTAGCCGTTCTCCCGTTTGTAACGGTAGAACTCCCTGGAGAGGGTCTTTTTACTACCTGAAGGGGTGCGCTCCTGGATGCCAAGTTCACGCGGGGTGTCGGAACCGATTACAATGGTGGTCTCGATGACCTCCGGCGCCGTCTCCGTGCCGGTAACCTGGAGGCTGGCGATGGGCTTGGATGAAAAACCGTAAGGCACCTGGTTCACGCGCTGAGGATGTCCGACCTCGATGAAGTGGCGGGACGGGTCTGATCCTTCCACTGCTCCGGCCCGAATTCGCAGTTTGTAGGTTCCCGGGGGAACGTCCTTGGGTTTGGGCAAGACATCAATCCGTTGGATGGCCCAGGCGAGTTTCAGGTAAGTGCCACTGTCGCTGTTGGGAAACTCGAGGTAGCGCTTCATGTACTCGTAGGTCCGGTCGTAGCCACCCTGAAAAGAAAAGGAGGCCTGGTTGCCATCCCTGAAACCAAATTTTTTGGCGTCTGGCGCCCCCTCGAGGAGCTCGGTGTTTTGATAAAGCCGAATACTATTGGTAAGGTCAGCGAGTTTGTATTTTTTTCGGATCTTTTCGAGAACCTTCTTGTTCTCTGGGCGAGAAGCGGCCTTGTCGACTTCGGCCTTCCAGAGAAGATATCGTTGATAAGCCTCCTTCTGAGTGGCCATGTTCTTCCGGCTCTTCACATTGACGGTGTTCTCCGGTTCGACGCGGAAAACTTTCACCTCTTGCCCCATCGCGGCCCGACGCTCGAACCATTCATCGATCGCTCCCCGTCCGAGCTTCAAATACTGCTCGATCTGGTCGCTGGAAATAAACTGCGAGGAACCTTCGGTATCGAAAGAGCTACCCCCGCCATCGGAGGGCAATGAGTTGACATCAACCTGCACGCCCAGGAGCGCTTCGATACTGTTCTGGTATTCCCGCCGGTTGAGTCGACGCATCGTGATCTCGCCACCTGAATCAGAAAGCGAACGCCGCGCCTCAACCATGGTCTTGGCCAGGGCATCGAGAAAGTCGGCCTTCTCCTTTTGCTCCGGTTGCTTCTTTTTCTCCGGGGGCATCTCACCGGAGTTCAGGGTGTTGAGCACCTTCTGCCAAAGCTCCGCTTCCCGGATATTGGTGATCTTAAAGGAGATCTCCTCGAGGTTCACTTTCCCCTTCTCGGAAGCGGAATCATGACAATCGAGGCAATAGTTCTCGATGAAATCAAAGTGCTTTTCAGCAAAGCGCACTTCTCTTTCCTCGGCTCGCACCAGTCCGCCAAGCCACAAGACCTGAGCGAGAATTAAAAACGATAGCAATTTCATCTTTAAGCCTGCAATTCCTTCACGATACCCGAACTGTCGCCATGACGTTCGATGTCGACGCCCATCCCCTGCAGCATCGTCAGCCACACATTGCAAAGCGGAGTGTCTTCCGGAAGAACCAGATGCTGGCCGAGTTTGAGATTGGCCCCACCACCGGTAAGGACAGTCGGGCAATTGGTCAGGTAGTGAATGGAGCTGATGTTCGAACCGAAGGCCACGGTGGTGTGATCGAAGAGGCTCGATCCATCGGTTTCCTTGGTGGCCTTGAGCTTGTCGATGAAGCGGGCGAGGAGTTCGCTGTGGGTCTTATCGCGCATTTTGGAGGCCTCCATGCGTTCGCCGGGAGAGTAGTGACTCACATTGTGGGCACTGGGTTTGAGAGCGAGACTTTGCAGGAGGGTATTGCCGGGCAAGCGGTAAGTCAGGGCACGGGTGCTGTCGGTTTGCAGGGCGGCGATGATGAGATCCTGCATGATTTCGATTTCGGCCTTCCCCTTCAGACCGGGCTCCGGTTCTTCGAGGGGGGCTTTTACTTTGGGAACGTCGAGCCAGTCTTCGTCTTTGTTGAGGCGGGTCTCAATGTCACGAATGCCCTGAAAGTATTCGTCGAGCTTGTCGGTGTCGGTCTTTGAGAGGCCTTGCTGCACTCGTTTGGCTTCGGAGTGGATGGCGTCGAGGACGCTGCGGTTTTCGGCGATGGCGGCCTGACGTTGTTCCAAGGGGAGGTCATCGGCGGAGAAGAGCTTGTGGAAGATCTGAACGGGATCGTTGTGACCGGCGACGGGCTTGCCGCGCTGATCCCAGGCA
>NHEN01000034.1 GCA_002172625.1 Verrucomicrobiaceae bacterium TMED86
AGACAAAGGAACCCAAGACCGAGGCTCTCAAAAAGGGCACCGCAACCGGGAACCTCATTCTCGTTGCCGATTCAGACTTCATCATGGACCGTGTCGCCTACAGCTACCGCCAGGCTCTCACCACCCAGGGAGTGCAACTTCGGGCCGTCCCCCTCTCCGGGAACGGACCGTTTCTCCTCAACATCGTCGACCAGGCCAACAACTCGGCCCACCTCATCGGAGCGCGGGCCCGCACCCCGGTCATGCGCCCGCTCACCGTCTTCAAGGATCTGGAGGCGGAATATGAGCAGACCATTGGCAAAAAAGTCAAAGCCATTCAGGAGGAACTCGACGCGGCCAATAAGAAGCTCTCCGAGTTGGTTCAGAAACGAGCCGCCGAAGGCCGCGCTCGCTTCACCGCCGAGGAAACCAAATTCTATTTCGATGCCCAAAAAGAACGGGCCGCCAAAGAGAGGGAAATGCGGGAAGAACAAAAAGGACTTCAGTCGGATATCGACGCCATCAAGTCCGGCATCTTCCTTAAATCCCTTCTCATTGTCCCCGGACTCGTCATTCTTGCGGGAATCGGAGTATTCATCTATCGCCGCATGAGCACCCAAGCTCGTTAATCCACATTCCTTAGTCACTTCAAAACCCAGTCACTAAAACAATGTCACGTAAACAATTACTCATCCTCTGGATCCTAGCCCTCGTCGCCGGACTCATTGTCTTCAAAACGAAGAACGACAAAGACGACAAGATCACAGTCTCAACCAAGCTCGAAATTGGAGCGAAAACTCTCGGTGACATCGACCTCGGTAAAATCACCGAAGTCGTAGTCACCGCCGGAGACGATACTACTACCGCAGTCCTCAAGGACAGTCGCTGGTTCGTCTCGGAAGAAGGCAACTTCCCCGTCAACTTGCAGACCCTCTCGGGCATCTTTGATGACCTTCAGAAAGCCAGGGTCATCCAGGCTACCTCGGTCGAAAAAGACTACTACGACCGCTTCCATCTCGATCCCGAAGATGAAAAAACCGACAACCGCCCTAAAACGATTACTCTGAAGAGCGGTGAAGAAACCCTGATCACCTATTACATCGGAAAACGTAACGAGACTAAAGGTGGACGCGGCAGCGGAGGTGGACGCTACATTCGCTTGAGCAACGACGACAGCGGAGTCTACGTCATCAAAGAAGGGTTTGATAACCTCCAGGCTAAGCCCGAAGACTGGATTACCAAATCGCTCACCTTGCTCGATTCTCCGATCAAAGTGGAGGTCAAGTCCAAGGACGGTGCGTCTTATGAATCCTGGACCGTCTCCCGTCCCACCGCCGTCGATGACTTCACGCTCGAAGATGGCACCGCCGGTTGGGAAACCAACAGCACCGAAGCCATGGCCTTGAAGAACTTCTTCACTCAGGTCAATTTCACCGACCTCCTCAACGAGCAGGAAGTTAAAGACCTCGTCAACGAGAACGACCAGCGCAAAGTCAACATCACTGATTCATCCGGCGCAAAGTATCTCTTCACCATCACCCCGGAGAAAGTCGAACAGCCTGAGAAGAAGCCTGACGACAAAGCCCCCCCCGCAAAAGTCGAACCTTCCAATTTCGTGGTAAGCTTCAAGATTTTGAACGGTCCGACCGAACCCAAAAAACCTGCCGCGGACGCCACCGTCCAGCAACAGGCCGAATACCAGGCTCGCGTCGCCAATCGCGACAAGCTTATCAGGAACATGGAGCTCCAGAAGACCCTCGAAGGACGAAACTTCAAGATCGCTGCGACCCACATCAAAGCAATCAACAAGAGAAAGCAACAGCTTGAGAAAGCGAAAAAGGTTAGCGTGACCACCAAGCCGGTCAAGGTCCCGACACCCGGACCGGTCACGGACACACCAAGCCCCTTCATCAACCCTCCGCCTATTCCGGGTAGCACACCTGCTCCGAAAAACGGCAAGCCTCCCAGAAAACGGATCGAAGCAGTCACTCCTCCCATCGCCATCCCTCCTCGCCCCGGTAATAAAGAGAAAGAGGTAAAACCTGCGGAGACTACCGAAAAGAAAGACGCACCGAAAAAGGAAGCGCCCGAAAAAAGCGAATAAGCGCTCTTGGTTTAACAAATTAAAAAGTCCGGTCTGCCAGAGGCGACCGGGCTTTCTTGTTTCTCAAAGGAATCCCAAACAACAAAGATCGCTTGCATTAATCTCAATCCCCCTTACTCCTTGGCCCGCCGGGCCCATGAATCCCGATGAGGAGGTCGTCACACCACGGCTCTCCACCCCTCTTCCACTCTAGTTCGATGAGAGATTGGTTCCGGGTATTTTAACTACACCTCGTCGAGACCAGACCCCAAAAAAAGGGGCTCACCAGATCAACTATGACTCCTACCTCATTTGAGGAGATGGCTTTGGCCACTCCCATCAAACGTGCTCTTGCCGAGCAAAATTATCACACGCCATCGCCGATTCAGGCCCAGTCAATCCCCACTCTCCTTCAAGGTAGGGATCTCCTCGGGATCGCTCAAACCGGAACCGGTAAGACCGCCGCCTTCTCACTGCCCATCCTTAATGCCCTACTGGAGGACCCAAAGCGACCGCAAAGAAAAAGCGCCCGCGTTCTGGTTCTCACCCCCACCCGGGAACTCGCTACCCAGATCTCCCAAAGCTTCGACACCTACGGGAAATACCTCCGCTTTCGCAAGACCCTCGTCTATGGAGGCGTTGGTAAAAACCCTCAAATCAACGCCATGAAACCCGGCGTCGACGTTCTCGTCGCCTGCCCCGGGCGCCTTCTCGATCACATGAACGAGGGAGATATCGATCTTTCCGGGGTCGACTACTTCGTTCTCGATGAAGTCGACCGCATGCTCGACATGGGATTCCTTCGCGACGTCAAGCGCATCATCGCCAAGCTTCCCAGACAACGTCAGTCCCTCTTCTTCTCGGCCACCCTGAGCCCCGCGATCAAAGAACTGGCTCACGGAATCCTTCACAACCCCGAGTCAGTCTCCATCGCCCCCAAAGTCACCACCGCAGAAAAAGTCGATCAGGAAGTCTGCTTCGTCGATCGCGAACACAAACGCGAGCTCCTAATGCAGCACCTCGGAAACCAGGCAGCCGGTGAACTGACCATCGTATTCTCCAAAACAAAACATGGGGCCAACAAGCTCTGCCGCTGGATCAACTCGGAGGGCTTCACCGCCGAAGCCATTCATGGAAACCGGTCTCAACCACAAAGGGAGAAAACCCTCGATCGCTTTAAATCAGGCAAACTTCCAATCTTGGTTGCCACAGACGTCGCAGCCCGCGGGGTCGACGTTAAAGACGTCACTCTTGTCGTTAATTTCGACCTTCCCAACGAGGCCGAGGCCTACGTTCACCGCATCGGACGCACCGGACGGGCTGGAGCCACCGGCAATGCCATTTCCTATTGCACTCCTGAAGAACATGAGTTCTTCATGGATATCGAAAAGCTTATCAAAAAGAAGATCCCGGTGAATGACCAACACCCAAATCATCACGATGAACTGGCCGACCTTCACGCACGCGGAATTAAATCCCGCGAGTCCACCCGCGACAACGGAGGGAAGAAAAAAGGCCAGGGCGGACGACGAGGCAGCGGAGGTCGCAATCAGTCCCAGGGGCGCCAGGAACAGCCCGGTAACAATCGTCGCCGACGGAGCAATAGAAGACCCCGACGGTCTGCCTAACAGGTCTTTCGCCGGAGCGGTATTACTCCAGCTCACGCCAGGCACCCATCGGAAGATCATCCGGAAGTTCGATCCCTCCGATCGCTTCGCGGTGCAGTGCGATCACCTTGAGGTCGAATCGCGCGAACATGCGTTTCACCTGATGATGCTTGCCCTCATAAATGATCAAACGACAACGGGAATCTTCAATGAGTTCAACCTTCGCTGGGGCTGTCGTGATCTCTTCTTTCGCAAACCACATCCCTTCCTCGAAGACCTCCACCACTTCCTGGCCAATCACCCCATCGACCTCAACAAGATAACGCTTGCCGACTTTTTGTGCAGGCTCCGTGAGTGACTCGGAGAATTCCCCGTCATTGGTGAGAATCATCAATCCGCTCGTGTAACGATCCAAGCGTCCTGCCAGATGCAAGCCGGAGGCCCAGGGATGCTCGATCAAATCGATGACGGTAGGATGCTCCGGATCCTTGGTGGCACTCACCACACCAAGGGGTTTATTCAAGATAATCACCCGTCTTTTCTCCGCCTGTACGACCTTCCCGGAAACCTCGACCCGATCAAATTTCCCAACCAGTCTGGCCGTCTCCTCGACACGCTCTCCATTCACGCTCACCTCCCCGGCCTCAAACTCTTCTCTTACCCGGCGTTTCCCCCAGTTTCCCCATTTTCCAATCAAGCGATCGAGCCTCATACCATTGGATGTTATTCTCCGATCACCCGAATCTCCGACGCCTGCAATAAACTCTCTCGCCCGCTTGCAGTCACAAGAATAAGCTCACCGCCGGAAGACAAGCCCACCACAGTTCCACGCTTCACCTCATCTCCCGCCATCAAGCTCACCTCTTTCCCTCGCAGAACACACCGCATTTCCCATGCTTCTAACAATTCAAGAAAAGACGAGCCGATTTGAGCTATCCGCACCCGAAGGCGATTCAAACAAGCCACCAACACATCCTCTCGCGAGACCGGCGTGCCCACCTCCAGAGCAAGAGACGTCGCGGGAAACGCCAACCCTTCGGGAAAGCAGGTCACGTTGACATTGAGACCAATTCCCACCACCACAAAGCCATCACCAGCTTCCACGAGAATCCCACACACCTTTTGCTCGTTGATCCACACATCATTGGGCCATTTGACGCCCGATGAACATCCGAAGGAATCCAAGGCCTCCGACACTGCCAGGCCCGTCGCAAGAGCAATGCGGGACCACAAAGCCGGCGGATCATCAGGCCGCACGATCACCGAACAAGCCATCCCCTCGCCAGGAGGACACGTCCATGGCTGCCCGCGGCGGCCTCTCCCCGAAGTTTGAGTCTCGGTCAGCACAACCGAAAAATCTGCAGCCCCCTTCAATGCCAATTTTCGGGCCTCATCATTAGTAGAACCACATTCAGGCAGGAAAATAATTTTCTCGGCCCACTCTTCGGACAAAGACTCAATGACAGCTCCGTTCCACTCGTCCTCATTCATCGCTAAAAAGAAAATCGAGGGACAAATCGAGAGCCACCGCCGAATGCGTCACTGCTCCAACCGAAATAAAATCAACACCGGTTCGGGCAATTCCCGCAACCGTTTCAAGCGTTACTCCACCACTGGCCTCCAGCTTCGGACCTTCACTTCCTCTCATCGCGACCGCTTCCTTCATCGTCTCATTGTCCATATTATCGAGAAGAATGTAATCCACTCCCTCCAACTCGAGAAAAGCCTCTACTTGATCCAATCGATCAGCCTCCAGCTCAACTTCAACCCCGGGTTTTTCCCGCCTCAGGTGGTCAATGGCATTTTGAAGTTCAGCCACGCCATTCTCAGCCACGAGATGGTTATCCTTTACCATGGCCCGGTCATACAAGCCCATGCGGTGATTCAACCCACCTCCAGCCACCACCGCGGCCTTTTCAAGCGACCGCCATCCCGGGGTTGTCTTCCGTGTATCGAGAATACGGGCCGGTGTCCCCTCGGTTAACTCCACAAATCGGTGGGTCTTGGTGGCAATCCCGGAAAGCCTCTGCAAAAAGTTCAAGGAAACCCGCTCGGCAGTTAACATCGAACGCGCATTTCCTCGCACCTCCATAACACAGGCCTTTTGAGTCACGTGACTCCCGTCTTCCAACAAAATCTTCACGGATAAACCGGCATCAACCCGACGAAAGACTTCAGCCGCGATCTCCACCCCCGCAATCACCCCTTCGTCTTTGGCCACGATCAGACCTCGGGCCTCGCGATCTTTCGGAATGAAATACTCTGAAGTGACATCACCCGAGCCAATATCTTCAGCAAGGGCCAGGTCAATAAGCGTAGAAGTCGTCTGATCCACGGAGAAACCCTAGCGGATGATCCCTCGAGGAAAAGAGCTGAATAAAACTCCAAAGAAAAAAGCGAAGAGCCCGAGCCCCTCGCTTTTCGAAATTTCAGATTGGATCAGAATTTCTGGGATTTCACTTATCCTTTTTCTTATCGTCTTTCTTGGGGGACTTTTTAGCAGGCTTTTTTTCCTCCTTCGTTGTCTTGGGAGCAACCTGAGGCTTACCTTTGGGTGGGAACCTGAGCAGCCCCTTGTAGTTCGCTGGAAGAGTCGCCCCATTTCCGAGGGTTTTATCCCAAAGCTTAATCAAAGCAATTCCCTCTTTGATCAGGAAAGCGCCGGTCGAATCAGGATTGTGATCTTCAGTGTTATAGAGCTTTTTGGCCAACTTCACTGAATCATCATTATCAATAATGCGAAGGCAGTTGAGAGCGGCCTTACGGGTAATCTCCTCGGATGCTGCAAAATCGGATACGAACGCGTGGTTATAGGCCGTCAGCGCCTGAATCGGCTTGTCAATCCCCTCCAAGGCCAATCCGTGGCAATAAGACATTTGGGCTCGCAGCCCACCGGACACCTTAAGGTTTCTCCACTCGGGGTCAGAGGCAATCGCATCAAGACGTGACCAGCTCTTCGTTCGAACGGCTTCCCAAAATACCGAGTAGATTTTCACCTGGGTATGGTGCTCGGCACGGCCCAGCAACTCAAAATTCAAACTCTCAATCAGTGGACTTAACTGGGCGAGCTCCTCCAGCTTCCGCAGACATTCCATTTGGAAGAAAGTCGACAGGGTACTATAGTTCCCTTTGATCTCATCCACCTTTTTGTAGATCTTGGCGCAAGCTTCAAATTTGTCCTTGGCCTCGGCATAATTCCGGCTTTTGAAAAGCTCCATCGCTTCAGTGAATTCGGGCGGCTCGAGGAAATAAACTTTGGCCGTGGAAAGGCGCAAGTCCCGGTAAACGGTTGAGTTCTCCGTCTCCTTATACCGCACGACCTTGTCGTTGGCCGCAACGATCCACCCTTTCAAGACGTTTTTATCCGTAAACATCAGGGCGCGTGGTTCTTTTTCTTTTTGAGCAAAGGCAGAGCCAAGAGAAGTGGCAAGAACCAGAGCGGTAGTAACAATTTTTTTCATCGCGTATCAATTAGTTGAGATTCAAATCTTAGCTTCTTATTTACCTTTTCTCTTATTTATTTCCTCCATGCTGACAGTTTCACTGCTGTCCTCATATCTCTGAATCAGTGATTCAACACTCTTCCAGATTTTCACCTCGTCCTCATTCATCTTCGGGATCAAGCGGCGGGTCATATCAACATATTTCCAACCCTTCTCATAGGCGAGTTGACGGTCGCTTTTACCAACCTTGGGATTATCGCCATTGCGATCCCAGGTGAGCTCCAACCAACGTTTAATTGATGGAGCGGAAACCCGAATCAATCCCAGGTTTGATCCCCAGAGAAGTCCGAAGTTCACCCGAGCGTCTTCCGTCTGACCATTGCCGTCATAAGCTTGCGCAAGAAGGAAGCGTGCTTCCCCGCGAGACTTTCTGAAACCATCTGTCTCGAGATACAATCTCGACTTGGTAATCGCTCCCGCGAAGTCCTTTTTATCATAAAGGACAGTCACCATGCGCATGAGAGCATCTTCTTTCTGAGACTTCTCTTCAGCGTCATCAAAGACCCGCTGGAGATACTTGATCGCTTCATCTTTCTGGGAATTTGTTCCCCGGCCGAGAATATCGGCAATCCCGAAGAGGGCCGGGAATTTGTAACTCTGGTCTCCATCACGGCTGAGGGCTTGCTCGTAGTATGGACGGGCTTCAAGAGGAGTCGCGCTCTTCTTGCGGATGAACTCACCCACTCGAACAAGGATGTAGTTTGAGAGATCTTTCAAATCGAAATCGTTTTTCAACTCATTGAAGAGAACTTTGACCATGGCACGAGAGCTTGCTTCACGCGAGGCATCTTTCTTTTGAACCGCGTCGTGATTCACTTCCTCGAAGACACCAATGATCGCAACGCGAAGAAGTGCCCGGGCGGCCATGTCGCTCGATTTAATCCTTGGGAAATTATAATAGTGGTCCTTCAACTCCTCCGGAGTGTGAGTCTCAAGATAGGCCTCGGTGTATGAGCCAACGGCTGCTTCCAAATCAGGGGCACCCGGGACACTGGCGAGATCGGCAATGACCCCCTGGAGACGCTCCAAGGCTTCATCAAATTTTCCAGCGACACGCAATCCGGGAAGACCAGCCACCGCAACCTTCACCTTGTAGGGTGAGTCGGCTCCGTATTCCTCCCAGAACTTGTTGTAATAGGGTACGGATTCCTCAACACGAGGTCCGGGTTTGTTATCCACCTTGGCCATACCGATGACATTCACGAGATAGAAGAGGGCCTCACCCGCCACCATTTCGTTTTGCTTACGCTCGGCCATTTCGAGAGCCTTCTTGTAGTAGCCTTCCGCGAGATCGGCTTGCTCCGTTCCCTCCAGAATATTTCCCTTCAGGTTGAAGTTCATCTCCATGATTTCCACTCCGGGGAATTCATTTTCCACCCGGCTCACCAGAACCAGTGCTGGCTCAAGTTCGCTTTCAGCATAGTGGCAGTTGGCGCGGTCAAAGAGAGCGAAGGGATAGTATGGGTTGCTCCCAGGCTGGGGATACTTCTCGAGGAAAACATCAAGAAGAGCAGCTGACTTGGTGAAGTATTGCAGGCGTGAAAGATTGGAGGCCTGGAAATACAGCACAGCTTGACGACGGTGTTGCTTGGTGTCCTTGTCACCGTATGTCTTCACGTGGAGATCCAATAATGGCTGGGCTTCCACAAACTGGGCAGTGTAGTGGTAACTTCCACCGAGAACAAAGAGGCAGATGTCGTGCTGTTCCGAGGGCTTGGCCAGGTTGTCGATCATCTTACTCGCTACCTCGATGCACTTCTCATACTCACCCTGCCAGAATAGGCTGGTGAGCATCATGCGGCGCACCTCCTCGACATGCTCGCTTTTGGGAAAATCCTTCAGGAAACGGCTTCCGTAAAACTCGGTCGTGAGAACCTCTCCAATGATGGAGGAGGTCCGCACCAAGTGGTAAAGATTCTTTTCACGAGCAGCGACCACCTTCTTGTCTTTGTAGACCTTGGCGTTCGGATAGTAGAGTTCGAGTTGTTCGTAGACCGCAAAGGCACCACGGACATTTCCTTCGTCCTCGTGCATCACGGCGGTATTGAGGAACGCGTATACCTCGTTCATCTTGCCGCTGGTGTCGGCGTCTTTGAGAGATTCGAGATCGGTCTCAAGAGTCTTTTTGTTGATCACCTTCGATCCGTCTTTGATCGTGCGAGGATAAGTGCCCACCGACTCAAGCCGAGCCTTCACATCATCAATCGCACCTACCGTGCTGGGAACGAGCGCATAGAGCTCAAAGGTGGAATTCATCATCTCCGCAGCCTTGGCATCCTGGGCCAACTTCATGAAGAGCGGTGCAAATTCGTAGGCTTCAAATGGCTCAAGCTTGATGTGGCCACGATTCTTGGCAATGAATTCGAGAAGTGACTTCTCGTCTTTTTTATCGATGACAGCTTCCACCATAGAGTGGAAGGCGGTCATGATTCCCTTGTTGGGAGTCGGGAAGGTCATCTTGTTCTTGATGGCTGTTTCGAGATACTTTCCCCCCTCTCCGATCTTGCGGAGCTTGAAGTTACAGACCGCCATGTTGATGTAGAAAACGCCACGCTCGTATTTGTCACGACCCGGATCACGTTCCTGGAGGAACTTCTTATACATCTTGATTGCATCGTCCCATTTTTCCGCGCCTTTCGCGGCATGGCCCCACATTAGGAGGGATTTGGTGTGATAAAGATTCACACTCTGGGCTTTGTCGTCGACGCCCGATTTGTTGGGATACTTCTTATAGCACTTTTCGAAAGACTTTGCTGCCTCATCGAAAAGGCGGAGCTTGAGCTCACAATATCCTTGGTGATACCAAAACCAACCAAAGCGAGGTCCAATGAGAGTCGGAGCGCGATTATCGAAGGCATCGGTCGCTCTTTTCAAAAGGGCTCTGGCCTTGTCCCACTCACCCGCACGCATGGCAGTGAGGGATTGGCTGGATAAATCGTCAAGTTTTTGGGCCTGAACCGGAGCCAGAAGAGCTCCGAATACTAAGAGCATCATTGCTACGATGCGGCGGGATGTCGGTAGTGCAGTCATACGGTGTGTGATCGGTTAGAGGTGTGTAATTTTCAGAAAAGAAAGGCTGAGAGCGGAAATGCTCATCAACCCTCCGGTTAATTTTGAAACGATGAAGGGATCAAAATTCTTAGATCCCTTCATCGTTATTTTGACAGTTCGGGCCGACTAGTTCCGGTCGGTATCATCGAGAATATCCGTGAAGGTCACCGTGGTGATTTCAGTCCGATTCAGGGCGTTGAGAATATCGATCAGGCGCTGCTGCTCGGATTCCCCGTCCACCTTGATCTGAACGATCGGCTTGGTCGCGGCATTATCTGCGATTGATTTGTAAATCTCGAGGCGCTCAACCAAGACCGGCAACGTCCGGACATCGGGATCTTGCTCGACGACCTCTTCAGGTCCGTCGGTCTTAATGGAAATCACTCCATTGGATTCCAGAGTGATCAACATCGGCGTGATTGTCGGAGGAGTGTCGGATGGCATACTGGAAGGCATGGCCATATCAAGCTCCTGCTCTTTCTTAACGATCTGGGTCGTAACCAAGAAGTAGATGAGGAGAAGGAAACAAACGTCAATCATTGACGAGATATCCAAACCCGGTTCATCATCCTCGGGTCGTTGCATTTTTTTTTGGCGGGCCATTTGAAAATATTGGTGTGTTGGATTACTCTTTCTTGAAGGCCCCAAAGGCAACCTGATTTACCCCCGCAGCAGCGCCCGAGCGAATCACCTGACGACAATATTTAAATTCAGCGGTGGAGTCACCCCGGATGTGCAGCACCGGAGTGATTCCGCGGCCATCAATAATGTCCTTTTCCTTTTTGATGTAATCAATGAGGTCTTCTTTGGTATCGAATCGAGTGATGGTATCCTCGGCGTAAAAATCGCCACTGTTGTGGATATTGACGACAATCTTACCGTGCTTCGACTTCGCAGTCTTTGCTGCATCCGCAATCGGTGGTTTCAGGCGCGGATCGATTTTAATCGTCTTGGGATTCGACACGACAAGGAAGAAGAGGAGCAAGAGGAAAACCATGTCGATCATGGGCGACATGTCCATTTTTGCCTCTTCGCCATCGTCGGCGTTTGCTGCGCGTAGTCTCTGGGTAGCCATCGTTCTTCGATGTTAAGCAGTTAAAAGAACGAGGAAGGATTAATCCTCCCCCGTCATGACTGGATTAGACAGCGATTCCCTCTGGAATGCGGGCGAGGTGCGCATCAGCATTCACAGTCTGGATGGAAGCGTTGATAAGATTCTCAGCAGTGCCGTGACAATCTGCAACAAGGCTATTAAAGCGGTTCTTGAAGAAGAAGTAGGCAAAGAGTGAGAGAATGGCGACAACCAGTCCCCACATCGTAGTGAGAAGGGCCACCGAAATCGATCCGGCAAGTGCACTTGGGTCGGCGCTGGCATTGTCAGCCAAGGTTCCGAACGCCGCGATCATACCGAAAACGGTTCCGAAGAGACCAAGCATGGGAGCAGCCTGGGCAACGAGGGAAAGAAGGTTGATAAAAGTCATCTGCTTGCGGGTCTCGTTAATCGAAAAGTCAGCGATGGCGTCCTCAACATGGTCACGACCGAGATCTTCGGGATGGGTCGCATCAATATTTGGGAGCGAATAAGCCATCATCCGCCCCAGGTAGCTTGGGTGGGAAGCGGAAAGCTCGATGGCCGAACGCACACGACAACTCGTCATGTGCTCAAGAAGGGCACCTTTGAGATCGTCGGGACCAAACTTGGCCTTGGTAAGGTTCATAAAGTTGAACACGGTCAGGCTGATCAACGAGAGCAGACCGACGGCCACGATAAAAATTGTAAGGGGTCCTCCATCGAGAAGGTAGCTATCCAGAGCGGATTTCTTTTTAGTTGCTTCCTGCGCCATGGCGGGGGCAACGGTGAGAAGAGTGAGGGCTGAGCCAACAATCCATCCTTTGACATTTCGTAGTGTAGAGTTACAGGTCATGATCTTTTGGTATACGTTTGGTGTGAACGAGGGTGCATTCTCAAAAGAGTCACCTCTGAGTAAAGGAAGATTTCCTGATTTTCGCGATCTTCTTCAAAAAATACCGTCCACGGACCAACGAACGGAAAACAGAATACCATAGGGAAATGAGCTTACTTTCTCGTTTTGACCGGATTTCTGCGCCTGGGAAACATCGTTTTGCAGATCTCACAAATCGTTCCGTCACATCCTCTCGCGGAACAATATTCCCTCCCGTAAAAGATAATTTGAAGATGGAGCTTACTCCAGGAATCCCTAGGGAAAAGGGCTTTCAGGTCCTCCTCGGTCTTTTTGACGCTCGCGCCATTGGTCAATTTCCACCGCTGGGCGAGGCGATGAATGTGGGTATCAACTGCGAATGCCGGATGCCCGAAGGCCTGGGACATTACCACCGAGGCCGTCTTGTGCCCCACCCCGGGAAGGGCCTCGAGATCCTCGAAATTGGCCGGCACTTCCCCTCCATGTTTTTTGACTAAAATTTCAGAAAGATCGCGAATCGCGGTCGCTTTCCGGGGTGCCAAGCCACACGGACGCACAATGGCATCGATTTCCGCCACCGAAAGGCGCCTCATTACCTCGGCATTATCTGCTTTTGCAAAGAGAGCCGGAGTCACCAAATTGACCCGGACGTCGGTGCACTGGGCCGACAGTAAAACGGCTATCAGGAGGGTAAACGGATTGGAATGATCGAGAGGGACAGGGGTCTCCGGATAGAGCTCTTCCAGACGACGGAGAACGTAGGCAGCGCGTTCTTTTTTCAGCATGTCCTTGTGATGCCGGATATCCTCCCTAACAAAAGCACAAAAAAGCGGCTTCGTATTTCACGAAGCCGCTCAAAATCTGGATTGAGACAGCCTTTTAGTTTTTAGCTACCTTCCCGGCCTCCACCTTCGCTTTGGCCGCGTAATACATCTTGCGTGTGTGGCTGTATCTCTTACGTCCCTTGAGGAC
>NHEN01000035.1 GCA_002172625.1 Verrucomicrobiaceae bacterium TMED86
AGCGCTCGACTCTGGCGTTGATTACCTTGATTCTCGCCGCCGTTGGATTGATTTTGGCCTTCATCGCTTATGCCGTGCAGGGTCGTTTTCTGCTCCTTGGAGCCCAGGTGTTATTTGTGGCCGGGGCGCTTCTTCTCAGTATTCAGATTTCGAAACAGTTTCCATTGATCAATGCCATGATGGAAGAGCAGGAGAGGGGAATGAGGGAAGCGATTGCCGGGGCGCATGCGGCGGAGAACGATGCGGCCAAGGCGATCGAGGAGGAGGAAAAGAAGGATGAAGAGAAAGGTGAGGGAGAGGAAGAGAGCGAGGCGGAAAAGGAAGATGAGGAGATCGTTGGCAATGACGAGGGAGAAGCTCCTGATGGCGAAGAGGAAGAGAGTTTGGCGGAGGACGAAGAGGAGGGAGTTGCCGAAAACGAAGAGGAGAAGCTTGCGAAGAAGGCCGTGGTGAGCAACGCGCAGACGGAAAAGGAAATTGCCAAGCCGATGGAAGAGTTCAGTGGTGCTTTCCAGTCCAAGGTTGAAGCTTCCTGTTATGTCGTGGTTGTGCTCCTCGGTCTTTCCCTTCTGCTGTTGATTATCATGATGTCCATGAGCAAAGCTCCACCGGCGGCTGTTCCCCAGCTTGGAGCGACAACAGCCCAGCCACAGGTGGGAGGGTTTCGGTTGCAGTAGGTTGAGGATAGCGCGCACATCTGAGGCGGATTTTCAGAGTTTTATCAATCTGTGAGATCGCGTCTTGCAGCTTGGGCCTTCTTTTCGATAGTTAGGCGAATTCTAACACGTAGTAATTTTTCCAATGACAAAACAACTCATTTCATTCTGTGCCGCGTTCTCTCTAGTCGGAGCGCTTGCGAGCGCCAAGACTCCTGAAGAACAAAAGGGATACGATAAAAGCAAAGACCTCGGAGTGAAGGCTCCGGCGGGTGCCGATACGCCATTCGATGGCACGATGGACTCGATCAAGAAGAACTTCGAGATGTGGCCCAAGAAGGACATGGACATTACCTGGAAGATCGTCAAGAGCCCGACCGATGACAGCAAGGTCCTCATGACCGATGGCGGGAAGAAGTGGGGAACCCACGATCTTGTCACCAAAAAGACCTATCACGATTTCGAAGGTCACGTGGAATTCATCATGATGGGTGCCCGTGGCGACGATAAGGCTGAAGGTTACACCAACAGTGGAGTCTACATGCAGAACCGTCACGAACTGCAGATCGAATCACCGAAGGGCAAAAACACCAAAGATCCCTACAATTGGAAAATCGGACCTCACGGCATTGCCGCAGTTTGTATGGAGCACGTTCCCACGGGCAATGCCTGGCGCCCCAACGGACAGTGGCATTCTTTCCACTTCATTTTCAAGGCTGCTGATTGGGATGGCGACAAGCTGAAGAATCCCGCTCGCCTCACTCTCTGGTGGAATGGTCTGAAGATGCATGACAACGTTCCCGTGAAGCACGCTAACGGAGGAGTGAAAAACGACCCGTCCGACCAGCCGCTCAAACTCCAGGAGCACGGACAAGATGTCCGCTTCCGCAACATCTGGATCAAGGAGATTAAGTAAGAGCGATCGCACCTGAAGGTTATCTCTGTTGGGGGGAGGCAGATCTTTTCTTGCTGATCGGTCTTGCCCGATTGCAGGCAATTCCGGAGATGGGGGAGATGATCTGCCCGCAACAGAGGTCACTGATGAAATGTAGACTTAATTCTCTCCCGGTGTTCCTACTTTTATTGAGTGGGAATGCTGCCAAGGCTCAAAAACAGACCTCAAATATCCCCTACGTGGAGTCAGGGCACGAGCGACAGGTTCTCGATATCTACGCTCCTGAATCTGCGAAAGGGAAGAGCCTTCCGGTGATGTTTTGGATCCACGGCGGAGGGTGGCAATTCGGTGATAAATCCGATGTTAGATTGAAGCCTAAAGTGCTGTGCGATCGGGGCTTCGTGTTTGTTTCGACCAACTACCGCCTTCTTCCCGAGGTGGAGATGGAAGCTCTGACCGGGGACGTTGCGAAGTCGCTCGGATGGGTGCATCGGAATATCGCGAAGTATGGCGGAGATCCTCAAAGGATCTTTGTGGGAGGCCATTCGGCGGGAGCCCAACTCGCGGCCTTGCTTTGCACTGACGAGCGATACCTCCGGAAGGAAGGTTTATCGTTTGAGATGCTCAAGGGATGTGTTCCGGTGGACGGCGACACCTACGACATTCCCAAGATCATCATGACCGCGGAACATCGTCAGACGCTCTATGGAGGCAAGATGTTTACTTTCGGTCATCGGCAGAAATTTGGAAACTCTCCGGAAAAGCACCTCGATTTTTCGGCGGTCACCCATGTTGCCTCCGGTAAGAATATTCCCCCTTTTCTGCTCCTCTACTTTCCCGGGAACCCGGATACGCGGGCGCAGGCGCAAGCTTTTGAAAAGGTGCTCCGGAAGGCTAAAATTCCCGCCAAGTCTTTTGGCAAACCGGATAGCAACCACCGTGCGCTGAACAATGATCTCGGGAAACCCGATGATCCGGCGACGAAGGAACTCTTTAAGTTTCTCGACCCCCTGGTTGGTGATTGAGTGAGCCGCGTGATGTTGGTGCGCCGCGGGACCTACTTCAGATTGAGGCGATAGGCTTCTGCGGCGTTCTTCCAGAAATAGCGTTCGCAGGCTTCCTGTCCCTTGGAGGAGAAGTATTCGTTCACCAATTTAACGTAGCTCGTGTAGTCGCCGCTGTTTTTGGTGCAGGGCCAATTGCTTCCGTAGATCAGCCGTTCTGATCCGAGGTTTTTCCAAAGAACATCGAGGACGCTCTTGTAGTGATTGAGATCATGCGGCGCGGGTTGGGGGATGCTGCGTTGGTAGAGTCCCGAGACCTTGCACCAGACGTTTTTGTTTTCGGCAAGCTTCTCGACGGCGGCGACCCACTCCTTTGGTGCGGCTTTGCCGTCGAAGTTATAGCCGATGACGTGATCCACCACGATGTGGAGTTGGGGGACCTTGCGGGCCAGTTGATCGATTTGCCTCACGGCTTGAGTCCCTTTTCCATTGACGAGGAGATCGACGCTCAGATCGAGCTTGGCCAGTTCGCCGAGGCTGGCGATGAATTTCTGGTCGCTGTAGTCGATGGCCTTTTTCTCTTTCCCGTTCCGGGCGCGGATGCCGACAAAGCGCGGGTCTTTCTTGAGCTCCTTCACTTGCGCAGCGAAGTCAGGAGCGTAGGGATTGACGTTTCCGACGAGGCCAATGAAATAGTCATCGCCTTTGACAAGATCAAGGATCCAGCTGTTGTTATCCGGCCGGTCACTGGCTTCGACGATGACCACACCGGTGAGTCCGGAGGGTTTGGAGACCTTGTGGAATTCCGCAGGGAGGTGAGGCTTGTAGAGAACCTGATCGTTCTTGGGCGGCCAGGGAATGCCTTCTTTGCGAGAGGAGTCGTAGAGGTGGATGTGCGTATCGATCATGTGCTTCACTTTCGGAAGCGGGCGTTCGTCAGCAAGAGAGAGCGAAGTGAGGAGGAAGAGAGTGAAAAGAGACTTCATGTTGGTCTTAGGTGAGTGAGATTGTGGATTAAATGCCAGCGGGTTTCCAGGCTTCCGAGTATTCCCGTTGCCAGTATTTTTTGGGAACATCCTGGCCTTTGATTTGCAGGCCTTCGCGGTAGGAGGCGTTGCCAAGATGACAGAGCATGGTGCTTTTCTGGGCATCGGAAATTTCGGAGTTTAGGGCTTCGCCTTTGCGGATGGCGTTGACGAAGTTCTGGAAGTGCGGGATGTCGCTGAGCCCAGGCATGTTCTCCTCCACGAGCTTGCCGGCATTGTCGTGGATGCGGTAACCGCCGCTGTCGAATGACATCACGCCGCCGTCACCATAGATGCTGACGAAGGAATGTTTCTCGTGTTTTCGCTGCAGGCAACTGCTGCCGTGCCAGCTCATGCCGATTTTGCCAAAGTCGTAGGTTGCGTCGGCGGTGTCGGGCGTTTCCTGATCGTCATCGAAATGGTAGCGCCCGCCGGTGTAGCTGGTGACGACCGGCACATCGACCCCGAGGGCCCAGCGGGCAATGTCGAGGGCATGGACGCCGTTGTTGGCGAGTTCACCGCCACCGTAAAGCCAGTGCCAATGCCAGTTGTAGTGAATGAGATTATCCTTATAGGGACGGGCCGGAACAGGGCCCTGCCAGAGATCGTAGTCGAGGTGCGCTGGAATCGGGGCAGACTTTCCTTTGCCGATGGAGCCGCGCTTATTGTCATACCAGCAACGGGCATAGCGAAGCTTGCCGATCACGCCGTCCTTGAGCTTGGCAATTCCTTCGCGGAAGGCCGGGGCGCTGCGACGTTGGTTTCCCATTTGCACCTTACGATCGGTGCGTTTCGCTGCGGCGACCATGAGTTCGGCCTCGCTTGGGTTATGGCTGCCTGGTTTTTCCACGTAGACATGCTTTCCCGCATCACAGCCGAGGATGGTGGCGGGGGCGTGCCAGAAATTCGGCGCGGCAATGGAGAGAATGTCGACTTCCTTGTCTTCGAGGATGCGACGGAAATCAGTGACGGCTTTGGGTGCCTTGCCGCCTTGTTTTTCGGTGGCAAGTTTGGCTCCGGAGGCGAGGCGGTTTTTGTCGACGTCGCAGACGTAGGCGATCTCGACTCCCTCGAGTTGGGCAAAGTTGCTGATGTGGTTTTTACCCCGGCTCAGTCCCATGACTCCGACACGGAGTTTTTGACCGGGCTTGGTGTCGGCGCGGGTGGTCGTGACAAGTGAGGCGGCAGCGGCAGTGCTAATGAAGTGGCGACGGCTTTGCATTGGGGAACTCTAGACACTTGAAGCGGCGATGCGAGCTTTTCGGAGAGATTGGGATCGAGGCAAACGACAGCCCCCGGAGGTCACTCCGAAGGTTTTCGGGGAGAAGGTGAAGATCGTTAGGAGGTGACCTTGACCGCTGGCTTTGTGTTCAGAAATCTTTCCGTGACAGGGTGCTCATTGAGAGTGACCCAGCGATCTTTCGAGTTGATAAGAACCTGCTCGTCTTTCCTGGAATAGCGCAGCCTGAGATACTCGGTGACCAAAAAAAGTCCATCATGTCTGATGGTTAACAGTGGTTGGATACGTAAAGAGACTCCATCCAATGAACTCTCTCAAAACAATCGCACTCGCCAGTCTGGGAACTTTGCTCGTGCATACCAGCTTATCCGCCAAGCGCCCCAAGCCACCGGTACGGGCAGCCGATGCCCCGGGAGCGCCGACCTTTAAGCGTCTCGATGAGCAGTCCGGAGTTAATCCGCCGGTCGATGCCGTGGGCAACTATGTCATTGGGCCTGAATACAGTCCTGCTCCCGAACGCAAAGCGCTCAAGGATGGGCCGAAAGGGAAAGTGACTCAGTTCACCATCGATTCCAAAACCACCAAGCTTCTCAATCCGGGGATTGCCCGAAAGGTTTTCGGCACAGTCGATCCCAAGAATCCCAAGACCTTGATCGTTGAGACTCATGAGATCGACTATACTCGGAAGATTACCGTTTATGTGCCTGCGCAATACAAAGCGGGCAGTGCTGCGCCTTTCATGGTTTGTCATGACGGACCGAAAGGGAAACCCAAGCAAACGATCCCAAATATCCTCGATAATCTCATCGCCCAGAAGCGGGTGCCTCCGATGGTGGTCATTCAAATCGCTAATGGCGGTGGAGATGCCCAGGGTCATCAGCGGGGCAAGGAATACGACACCATGTCGGGGGTCTTTGCCGAGTATATCGAGACCGAGGTTCTTCCCCGGGTGGAGAAAAATTGTCAGGTCAAACTCACCAAAAACCCGGACGGACGCGCCGTGATGGGAAGCAGTTCAGGTGGATCGGCCGCCCTCATCATGGCCTGGTATCGCACCGATCTGTATCGCCGCGTGTTGACCACCTCCGGGACTTTCGTGAACCAGCAGTGGCCCTTTGATCCCAAGACGCCGGGTGGGGCCTGGGATTTCCATGACAAGCTGATTCCTCAAAGCCCAAAGAAACCGATCCGGCTCTTTCTCGCGGTGGGCGATTACGATCTTCTTAACCCGAATGTCATGCGTGATGACATGCACGATTGGGTCGAAGCCAATCATCGCATGGCGAAAGTTCTGAAAACGAAGGGCTATGAATACCAGTATCTCTTCTGCCAAAATTCCGGTCACGGAATCGGCAACGCCAAGACCCAATTCCTCCCTCATGCTATCGAGTGGGTCTGGCACGGCTATCAAGAGGAGAAGTAGAAGCACTCCGCCGGGCGGGGCACTTCACTCTCAGGTGAATCCAAGGTCGCACTGAAGAGTCATCTCCCAGACGCAGCAACGCGGGTGGGGAGTGGCATTTTTCTCATAATTAATGCTATGACCTGAGGGCAATGTTCGTAGCATTCCCCTTATGGGTAAGACTTATAATGTCGGGGTGATCGGCTATGGCTGGGCGGCTACCGCTCACATTGAGGCCATTAATAATACCAGCCAGGGGAGAGTCACTGCGGTGTATTCCTCCCGCGATCTGGATCCGGCTGCCCTTGCGGAAGCGCATGGAGGAGAGATCAAAGTCTACAATAAGGTGGAGGATCTTCTCGCGGACGATTCCATCGATGTCGTCGATATCACATCTTATCCAGCCCAACACAAAGACCAGGCCATCGCCGCTGCGGAGGCTGGCAAGCAGATTATTTTGGAAAAGCCGATCACGCTGAACCTCGCCGATGCCGAGGCGATTGAGGCGGCTTTTGAAAAGAATGGCACAAAGTCCTGCGTCTGTTTCGAACTGCGTTTCATTTCCCAACTCACCACGATCAAGGGGCTTCTTGATGATGGAATGATCGGCGAGATTCATTACGGGGAAGTCGATTACTATCACGGTATCGGTCCCTGGTATGGCCAGTATCGTTGGAACACCACCAAGGAAAACGGTGGCAGTTCGTTGCTTTCGGCCGGGTGTCATGCCCTCGATGCTCTCCTCATGTGTATGGGCTCGGAGGTGGAAGAGGTTACCGCTTACAATGCCCAGTCCAAGAATGTGGACTTCGCAAAATATGAATATCCCACAACGACGACCATGCTCGTTAAATTCAAGAATGGGGCGGTCGGGAAGTGCGCCAGCGTGATCGATTGCCTCCAGCCCTACTACTTCCACACGCACTTGTGTGGTAGCGAGGGAAGCATTCTCGACAACAAACTCTACTCCTCGAAGCTCCACCTTCGTGACAAGACCTGGACGGAGTTACCGGTGGCTCTCGCTGATTCAGGTGACGTGGCCGATCACCCATACCAAGATCAATTTCAGGCATTCTTCGATGCTCTCGACAAAGGAGAAGCGATGCCGCTGACCAGCTACGAAGAAGCCTTCAAGACCTTCCAGGTGCTTTTTGCCGCCGACCAAAGCGCTGCCGAGGGACGTGCTATTCGACTGTAGATGACCCATGAAACGTAAGACCGCTCTCGCTATATTCGCTCACCCCGATGACATCGAATACTTTGGGGCCGGCACTTTGCTTCTCCTCCGCGAAGCGGGATTCGAAATTCATTACTTTAATCTTTCGACCGGAAGTTGTGGGTCGACCGAGATGGATGCGGAAGAGACACGACGGGTTCGTTTGAGCGAAGCTCAAAATGCCGCCGCTATTTTGGGAGCGACTTTTCACCCGCCGATTTGCGATGACCTGGAGATCTTTTACGACCTTTCCAAACTCCGCAAAGTCGCCGGCGTGGTGCGGCAAGTGAAGCCGTCGATTGTCCTCACTCATCCGCCGCAGGATTATATGGAGGATCACACCAATGCTTGTCGACTGGCCGTGACGGCAGCCTTCACCAAAGGGATGCCCAATTTCGAAACCGATCCACCTTCTCGCGAGACTTATCCCGAAGATGTTTTTGTTTACCACTCCATGCCGCATGGTCTTTGCGATCCGCTCCGTGTGCCGGTGACGGCGGGATCGTATGTCGATACGACGATGGTCATTGACAAGCAGCGGGAGGCCCTCGCGGCGCACGCATCCCAGCAGAACTGGCTGGATCATTCCCAAGGGGCGAGTTCCTACCTGCAGGTTCTTGATACGCTGGCCGGAAAGGTCGGGGAGCTCTCCGGTAAATTTGAAAAAGCCGAAGGTTGGCGACGGCATTTACATCTTGGCTACTCCGCTCACGATGAAGATCCGCTTACTGAAATTCTTGGCGACCGCTACCTGATCAATTCGAACTATTCTTCAACAGGCACTTCATAAAAAATGCGCAAACTTTCCAAAATTTCCCCGGACTGGTGGGATTACACCACTCTCGATGATGAGCTGATTCAGGACGCCGCCCGTCTGACTCCGGACGATCTCCTGCAACTTTCGCGCCCTGGATTTGAGGTGGTCTTCTACGATACGCTCGAGGAATTCTACCTGAGCGAAGCGCTCGAATACATCAAGGCCTGGCAACAAGCGACGGCGGATAATCCGGTTGGGATCTGTGGGCCAATTGGGCCGACCGAGCAATTGCCTCTGGTGGCCCGTCTCTGCAACGAACTTGAACTCGATCTTTCCCATGCGCATTTCTGGGGAATGGACGAATGGGTCGGCGACGATGATAAAGAGGTCCCACTTGATCATCCGCTTTCCTTCGAGCGGGCCGACCGGGAATTGCTCTTTGATCGCCTCAACAAGCCCGTGCCCGAAGAGAATCTCCATTTTCCAAAGGCCGACACGAAAGCCTTCATCGACTCCTGGAATGCGGGAGTTCGATGCGCGGTGATGCAGGGTGGGCAGGGCGACATCAAACATTGGGCTTTCAATGACCCGCTTCGTCGGGAAGGGCGGTATGCCGACGCGCCTCCGTCACCGGAGGAATATCGTCAACTCGCAACTCGTGTCGTTGAACTTCACCCCGTGACCTTGGCGCAGAATGCGCGCACTTCGGGTGGTGGAAACATTACCATGGTTCCGAATCAGGCTGTCACTGTCGGACCGGTCGAAACCTGGCAGGCCGGGAGGGTCTCGATTTGGCAGGCCGGAGTCCACGACAATCCGCTTGGTCAACGACTGACCGCACTCATGATTTCCAAAGGCATTGCGGACTCAGCTGTTCCCATGTCACTCCTCGCTGATCACCCCAATGTTCGCTTCAGCTACTTCCGCGGCGGACTGGGATCCTGCGCGGTGGAAATGCATTAAATCTTGGGGCGATAACGCTCAACCCAGGCACTGCGGGAAACTCCTTTCGGATATCAGGTTGGTGGTTGGGATTGCACTTTTACCCGCGAGGAACCGGAAGCTAGGCGTTGATTTCTCTTCTTGAGGTGAACTTCTCTCAATGTGACTGTTTTTCATGATTGGCGCCTTCCGTTCATGTAACCTGGCTCTGGGCTGCTTACTTGTTTGTTGGGAAATCCCGCCTCCCTCGCTGGACAAGTCATTCCCGCTTCTCTAGCTTCGCGGCATGAAGTTGCTTCCCTTGCTCCTCTTGTCTCTCGCTACGCTCGGCCACGCGAAGAAACCAAACATCGTTTTCTTCTTCACCGACGATCACGCACCTCACGCCATCGGGGCTTACAACGGTTGGCTTAAGTCGGTGAACCCGACTCCGGAAATCGACAAGCTCGCGGCTGACGGGATGCTCTTCGAAAATTCCTTCTGCACCAACTCGATCTGCGGACCGTCCCGCGCTGTCATCATGAGCGGCAAACACAGCCACAAAAATGGCTTCATGAACAATGGGAATAGCTTCGACTGGAATCAGCAAATCTTCCCGAAAATTCTCCGCGCTGCCGGTTACCACACGGCACTTTACGGAAAGTCCCACCTCAAAGGAAACCCACAGGGCTTCGATTCCTGGGCCGTTCTTCCCGGGCAGGGCGATTACTACAACCCGGCTTTGATCACCCCCGAGGGGCGCAAGGTTGTTCAGGGATATTGCACCGACATTGTTACCGATATGGCCATCGATTTCGTGAAAGAATCCAAAGCTCTCGGAAAGCCCTTCATGTTGATGTGCCAGCACAAGGCTCCGCACCGCACCTGGATGCCTGCCCTCCGCCACCTCAAGCTCTACGACGATATCAAGATTCCCGAGCCCGATACTCTCTTCGACCAATACGAAGGCCGCATTCCCGCCCAGCATCAGGAGATGGAAATTGATCGTCACATGTATCTCGATCACGACCTCTTCACGGATCTCACTCCCGATCTCAAAATTCCCAAGCAACGTCGTCCCAGCGAAGATCGCTCCGCATACATGAACATGAAGCGCATGACGCCCGAGCAACTCAAAGTCTGGCGCGCCGCCTACGGCCCCAAAGACAAGGCCTTCCGTGAAGCCAAGCTCACCGGACGCGATCTCGTTCGCTGGAAATTCCAACGCTATGCCAAGAATTACCTCCGCAGCATTAAGGGGGTGGATGAAAATCTCGCCCGCCTCCGCAAGACTCTCGAAGACGAAGGCCTCGCTGATAATACCGTCTTTGTTTACTCCTCCGACCAAGGTTTCTACATCGGTGATCACGGATGGTACGACAAACGCTGGATGTATGAAGAGTCGCTCAAGATGCCTCTCATCGTTTCCTGGCCCGGCAAGATCAAGCCCGGCTCACGCAACACCGAGTTGGTGCAAAACCTCGACTACGCCCAGACTTTCCTCGAAATGGCCGGAGCAAAAATTCCCGCCGACATGCAGGGCAAATCGCTTGTCCCTCTCTTGACGGGTAATACCCCCGACGATTGGAGGAAGTCCATCTACTACCACTACTACGAGTATCCCTCCTACCACCAGGTGCCCCGCCACAACGGCATCCGGACTGACCGTTACAAGCTCATCAACTTTTATGAATTTGGGGAGTGGGAATTCTACGACCTTAAAACGGATCCCGATGAATTAAAAAATCTCTACGGAAATCCCCAGAAAAAGGAACTCATCGAAGACATTCGCAAGCAACTCCTTGCGCTGCAAAAAGGCTATGGAGACGACACCGTTCTCCCCACCAAGCCAAAGAAATGGCAGGCGGAAAGGCGTGCCACTACCAGCGTAAAGACCAAGGCGGAATTTCCGCCACGGACGAAGTAAGGGTGAGCCGCTACTGGCGGTTGAGGATCAGAATGGGATCGCCGAGTTGATTGCGCTGGTAGACTTTGACCTGCCCCTGACTGATGAGGCTGCGAAGGTTGGCGTTGGGATTGGCGGTGGGGTCGAATTTTCCGTAAGACCTTTTGAGATAGGGAACCAGCTTGTGCGCTTCGTCGATATCAGGAACGGGGCAGCCGAAGGTGCAGGGAATGCGGCCGATCATTCGTTGGGAACGCCGTTGTTGGAGCATTTTACTGGCATCGGGATTGTAGGAATGGATGACCACTCCATTGGGGACGTAGCCGCGTCGCTTGGGGTCGGGGTAGGTCGGAGGGAAATGAATTTCGGCGTAGATCCCGGCGACGCCCTTTTTGGAATCTCCGGTTTGGATGCCATGGTTGGCGCCCTTGGCAATGCGGACCCCGCCCATCGTGAAAAACCCGGGAGGGGTTTGGGCATGCTTGGTTCCCAAGCCGCGTTTTCCGGTGCCGCAGCGGAGAGTCTCACGAGTCTTGCGGGTTTTGAGGGAAATGACGTGCATCCGTTGCTTCGCGGGATCAACGACGTAGAGCAACTCGGGATTGTAGTTGGGGTGACCGGCCTTGCGCTGGTTGGCGATGAAGGATTGCACGTCGTCCCAGTGAAGTTTGCTGGGTTTGGTTGGTGATGAATTACCGCTGCCGCAGGACTGGAGACAAACTAAGGCGAGACAGAAGATAGCGGAGCGAACACTCATGGACATGGGGGATAGGTAGCATGAAAGTATTTTGGGTGGAAGCTTCCGTCACGAGGTGATTCAGCTGATCCGCTCGACCATGGGGCGATCATCTTTTAGGTGGTAGATCGGCAAAAAAAAGAGAACCTTGATTTCTGATCGCCCCATACATCTCTGAAACCTATGCAGACCGTTGAGCCGCTCGTGTTGTCCTTCCGAGATCAGCCGCTGTTTTTGAATCAAATCGCTAGCACGCGAACGACCCAACTATTATCCAAATTACTCTGATGAAATACCCAATTAAATCCATCATTCTCGTCATCCTCTGTTGCGCGTCTTCCCTGCTGCGAGCTGCCGAGGTTCGGAGTTCCCGAAACACAAATCCAGCACTGCTCTATTGGCAGGCCGCTGCTGAGCTTCCTCCCCTAAGTGAGGCGCAAGCGAGGCAATTGCGTGAAATTGCCGATGGCAAGATCCCCTTCAAGGCGGAGATTATCGAAGAATTCGATTTCGAGCAGCCGGTGAAATTTTTGCGCAAGGCGGTCGTTTCCGAAGCTCCCTGCGAATGGGGGCTGGCCTGGGAAGAGGGAGTCGGAATGACTACCCCTCACCTGGCCAAGATGCGCGAGTTTTCGACGATCGTGTTGGTCCTCGCGGAAGCGAAATTTGCCAAGGGTGAAGTGGCTGGGGGAATCGATCTTCTTTTGATGGCTCATCACATCGCTCGCGATGCCGGAGTGACTCCCTTTTTGATCAGCAATATCATCCAGAATGTTCTGGAGCGGAGAACGATTGAGACAGCGGCACGTCACTGCATGAGTTGGGATGCGGAAATGCGGGGAGACTATGCCCGCCGCCAAAGCGAGCTGCCCGGTCTGAGTTCGCTGCCCCAGGCTTTTGCCCGGGAACTCGCATGGATTGATGCTTGGGAGAAAGGGCTCCTAGAAGATTTTGATCAAGCGAGGGAGAAGTTGGGGCTTGCCGCCAGCAGCACAGAAAGTGATCCCTTCGAGGACCCCAAGCTGATTCATGAAATGACTGATAGTTATCGCAAGGTGCATGCTAAGGGCATGGCCGCTCTGAAGTTGAAGGGTAAAGCGCGACGTGTCGCCGTGGCGGAATTCGAGGAGAATATGACAGCGGATCTCACAGCCAACAAAAAACTGACTAGGAATATTTTGGTGGCACTGGCGATGCCGACTCTTAATAAGATGGTCCGTGGAGAGGATCAGACTTCGATCGCACAGGCGATGTTGAAGTCCGCACTGAAGCATGGACCTGAAATCAGTGAGAAAGGCCTGGAAGGTCAGCCTTTTAAGTTAGTCAGGAAGGATGGCGGATGGGAGCTGGACTCGAAAGAGCTAGAATTCTCCTTGAAAATCAGGAAGTAAGGATTGGAAATTTGTTCAGCGGGGGGATCATGCCGATCCCCCGTATTCGTCGGTTTGTTTCTTGATTTGGTAAGCCCGGTGATAGGGGGGCGAAGTGGGACCGTTTGATTCTCTTGTCCGAACGAACTTTAGATTTCGGTGATAAGTGCGGGGGCTTGCCCCCGTTGAAAGGGGACTCAATGAAATCTGCTTCGACGCTCTTACTTGTCTTGACCGCAGTCCTGCTGACGGCGGGCCTTTCTGTGGCTGGGGAGAAAGTTTCGAAGGAGGTGAAAATTGAATTTCAAAAGAAGATCGAGCCGCTGTTGCAGGACTATTGTTTCGACTGTCATGGAGATGGGAAGATGAAGGGGGATTTTGTGCTCGATGAGTATGAGAGCACCGAGGCGATGCTAAATGATCAGCTGACGTGGCTGCGGATCTGGGAGAATGTCCGCACGGACCTCATGCCGCCGTCGAAAGAGAAGTTTCAGCCGAGCGCGGAGGAACGGAAGGAAATCATTTCCTGGATTGAGAAGAAGATTTTCAAATTGGATCCCGAAAATCCCGACCCGGGCCGCGTGACGATCCGGCGCATGAATCGCGAGGAGTATCAAAATACCATCGCGGATGTTGTGGGAGTGCGGTTTAACGCGAATGATAATTTCCCTGCCGACGATACGGGGTTTGGATTTGATACCATCGGAGATGTGCTCACGATTTCGCCGCTCCTGATGGAAAAGTATCTCAGTGCGGCCGGGGAGATCGCCGTCATGGCCGTGCCGGAGGATGCGGGAAAGCCGAAGCCCATCGATATCGATGCCGGGAGTTTCAAAGACCGGGGTGGAAGCCAGACGGCGCGGTTCATGGAAGTGAATCAAAAGCAGATCGTGACGGCGAAACGCCGCATTGATGCGGGCGGCGAGTATGAATTGGAAGTGGCCTACTCGCTTCAGAGCGAAGGGGGCCGTCCGAAGAAACAAACCGGGAAGTGGCAGATTTTTGTCGATGGCAAGAAGCTCAAGGAGTTTGACATTAACTCGGACAAGTATGTGCGCAGCCGCTTTGTGGAGAAACTTCAGCTGCCGAAAGGTGAGCATCGGTTTGAGTTTGCAATCGAAACCGGGGAAAAAGGGGAAGGAAAAGGGACAGCGGGCATCCGCGTGGATCGTTTCCGGTTGAAGCATCTTGGCTCGGATGGGGCCTGGGATCTTTATCCCGACAGCTACAAGCGGATTTTGCTCGATGGCCTGCCGCCGAGGGAGAAGGACAAGCAAAAGGACTACATGCGCAAGATCGTCGAGAGCTTTGCGACGAAGGCCTTCCGGCGTCCGCCGCGTCAGAAACTGGTGGATCAAATTAGCTCACTTGCAAACGCGAAGATTGATGAAGAGGGAGCGAAGTTTGTCGACGGAGTTCGTCTCGCGGTGACGGCGACTTTGGCTTCGCCGAGTTTCCTTTATCGAAGTGAAGTACAAGCCGAGCCGGATAATCCGGGCAAGGTGGTTCCGATTGATGAATATGCCTTGGCATCCCGGCTTTCGTATTTCTTATGGAGTTCGGCGCCCGACCAAGAGTTATTGGGTCTCGCGGCGAAAGGAAAGCTGCGTGAGAACCTGCGGAAGCAGGTCGACCGCATGTTGAAGGACGGGAAGGGAAATCGCATGGTTCAGAATTTCGTGGGCCAGTGGTTGCAGGCGCGTGATATGCCCGGACGGAACATCGATGTGCGACGTATCATCCGCGAGCGCGATCAGAGAAAGGCGGCCCGCGTGTTTAATAGCGGTCATCGGGTGGACATGAAGAGGGAGACCGAGGAGTTCTTTCGGCATATTCTTATGGAGAACCGTCCACTCCTGGAGCTCTTGAATGCCAACTATTCCATGCTCAACGAAAACCTCGCCAACTTCTACGGAGTAGGGGGAGTAAAGGGAGGGCAGTTTCGTAAGGTCGAGTTTGACCAGAGCGCGAAAGGCCGGGGTGGAATTTTGGGTCAGGGCACTTTCCTCATCGTGACTTCCCAATCAACACGGACTTCGCCGGTGAATCGCGGTTTGTTTGTGCTCGATAACATCTTGGGAACACCGGCTCCACCGGCTCCCCCCGACGTGCCGGAGCTTGAAGAGGTGGCGAAGGAGTTTGATCGCACTGCGACGATGCGCCAGCTCATGGAGGTGCACCGTGAGAAGCCGCTTTGTGCCTCCTGTCACGAGCGGATGGACCCGATCGGACTGGCTCTTGAGAACTTCAATGCCATCGGTCAATGGCGCGACCAGGAAGACGGCAAGGACATCGACAGTGCCGGAAAACTCGTTACTGGAGAGGACTTTTCCAACGTCATGGAGCTCAAGAAGATCCTCGTGACCTCTCGAAAGCAGGATTTTTACCGCTGCCTCACTGAGAAGATGTTGACCTATGTGCTCGGCCGCGGAGTGGAGTATTACGACGCTCCATCCGTCGATGCCATTATCGCTCAGACGGTCAAGGCGGGAGGCGGGCTCAAGGATCTCGTGAATGCGATTACTGAAAGTGTTCCATTTCAGAAGCGTAGAGGAGATAGGGCCTTCTAGGCTGGTTTTGTGACTTCTGTTTGCATATTCTAAAAGCCGAGGGAAAATCTGATCAATTGAATCCATGAACAAACCATCGATCAATCTTGGGCGTCGTGCCTTTCTTCGGGGAGTCGGAGCTACCGTCGCGCTGCCTTCGTTTCGCTCATTGGGTGCCGAAACGAAAGCTGCTGAAGCGGTTGCCCGGAGCGTCACGGCAACGGGCGCGCCTCTTCGCATGGCTTATCTTTATGTGCCAAATGGTGTGATCATGGACAAGTGGCGCCCCGAGGGCGTGGGTTCGGATTTCAAGTTCAACCATTCGATGAAGTCGCTTGATCCCTTCAAGAAGGATCTGCAGATCATTAAGGGAATGGAGCAGATTAATGGAACTGCCGGGCCGGATGGTGCGGGCGACCACGCGCGTGCGGGGGCGACCTTCCTCACCGGAGCACGCCCGAGAAAAACAGCCGGGGCAGATATCAAATTGGGAATTTCGGTCGACCAAATGGCGGCGAATTACATTGGATCGGAGACACGATTGTCCTCGCTCGAGCTCTCATGTGACGCGGTGCGCAAGTCGGGAAGATGCGATTCGGGATATTCCTGTGCGTATCAGTATAATCTTTCTTGGCGTTCGGCGACGCAGCCGATGACTCCGGAATCCAATCCCCGTTTGGTCTTCGAGCGTTTGTTTGGAGGTGGCTCAAATGAAGAGCGTAAGAAGAGCCTGGCCAAGCGGCGGGCAGAGAAGCGCTCCATTCTCGACATCGTCATGAGCGACGCCAAGTCGATGAACAAGCAGCTTGGTCGAAACGATCGCAACAAGCTCGATGAATACATGACCGGGGTTCGTGAGATTGAGCGTCGTATTGAAAAAGCCGAGGGCTTTGGTCCTCCACCAAATCCTGGTGTCGATGCTCCTGAGGAAGGTGTGCCGCGTGAGTATCAGGAGCATATCCGATTGCTCTTCGATATGATGCTCATAGCTTTCAAGACGGACCAGACCCGGATTTCTTCCTTCCTCCTGGCGCACGACGGAAGTAACCGCAACTTTACTCATCTGGGGGTGAGCGAAGGGCACCACGGACTTTCCCATCATCGTGATGATCGGAGAAAGATGGATAAGATCGTTAAGATCGACACTTTCTATTCCGAGCAATTGGCATACTTCCTCGAGCGAATGAAGTCGACGGAAGACGTCGATGGAAAGAGTCTGCTGCACAACTCCATGATCGTGTGGGGAAGCGGACATTCTGATGCCAATCGTCACACACATGATGATCTTCCCATCATTCTGGCTGGAAATGCCGGTGGTAAATTTAATCCCGGCCGCCACCTGGAGCTTCCGGTTGAAACTCCCTTGAACAACCTCTACATGCGGATGTTGCACGAGGCCGGAGCGCCTACGGATCGCATTGGCGATTCCACTGGCGTGCTCAAGGGGATATAGAGGCTACCTACCTCGCCGTTTCCTTTTTGGGATCCCTTTGAGGTGGATTTCCCGGAGGCTCTGAACTGAAAGTCACCCCACGAGGGGGAACGGTTTTGCTTAGACTTTGCCGGGTGCCGGGATTTCGAAGCCTTTCCGATTGGGATCTTTGAGGAGAGCGTTGGCTGCGGCGGCGTGCTCGCCGGTGTGCTTTTCGGTCTTAGGGTCGAAGGTAAGCCAAGGACCGACCTTGTAATTTGAGCCGTCTTTGGGAATGCCGACTCCATCGGACATGATGCTGTGGAGGTGACCAAAGTGCTCGGCGGCCGGAGTATTATCGCCGAAGCGCCCGGCTTTTGAGTTGAAGG
>NHEN01000036.1 GCA_002172625.1 Verrucomicrobiaceae bacterium TMED86
CCCGCGACTCTGCTCACGCGAAGCTCAAGGAGATCCTCGAGGAAAAGGGCGACTTCCCCGACTACTTCAAGCAATACCCCGTCTACTACGCCGGCCCGGCCAAAACTCCCGAAGGCTATCCTTCAGGCTCCTTTGGCCCCACTACTGCGGGACGCATGGATCCTTATGTCGACCTCTTTCAGGAAAACGGCGCCTCCATGGTCATGCTCGCCAAAGGCAACCGCTCCCAAATGGTCACCGACGCCTGCAAAAAACACGGGGGTTTCTACCTCGGCTCAGCAGGTGGGCCCGCCGCCCTTCTCGCCAAGGAACACATCAAGAGCCAAGAGGTCGTCGATTTCCCCGAGCTCGGCATGGAAGCGGTCTGGAAAATCAAAGTGGAAAACTTCCCCGCCTTCATCCTCGTCGATGACAAAGGAAACGATTTCTTCAAACAGATCAGCCAGTGCCCCGTGCACTAGGCTGACTTAATCTGTTCCGAAGCTTGGGCTTCAGTCCGAATTGCTTACACCGTATTCACCACGATCCCCATGCCATCCTCTTTGATAATTCTCACCGCGTCACCTTTCCGCGCAAATCCACCCTCGACAACGACATCGACAATTTCCCCATCGATTTCGGCTTTGCCGGAGGGATGCAGATCCGTTTGGGCCTCTCCGGTCATCCCGACCCGGGAATCCTCCCCTTCGCGGGTTTCCATCCCGGTCCCTTCAGCCAAAGAGGCATTCAATAATGTTCTATTGAGAAACGGAATTTCCGGCACAAAGCGAAACATCAAGTAAAGTAATCCAACCCATCCAAATATCCCGATAGCCAGATACATCGCGGGGCCGGAAATCGCATCGAGAAGCGATCCACTACCCCATTCATACTGCCGCCACTTCACGCCATCGATCATCGAAAACACAAGCGAGCCCACCGCCATGATTAGCCCGAAAATCCCGGGCACTCCGAATCCCGGAAGAACAAAGATTTCCACCGCGATTAAGATCAGGCCCAGAACAAAAATCGCCGCCAGTTCGTATCCCGCCATATTTCCGGCGAGATAGTTCCCGAAGAAAAACAAAGAAAATGCGATGATCGAAATGACCCCACCAACTCCAAATCCCGGAGCCTTGAATTCGAAATAGCCGCCAGCCAATCCAAGAATAATCAAAATCGGTGACACACTCGCGACCCACCAGGCTAGTTTTTCAAAGGCACTCGGCGTGGCATCCACCAGATCTGCGCGACTCCATCCTTCGGCTTCGAGAACTGCATCCAGATCCTCTAACTCCGCCTCGGCGAGAATCGGACCATCATCAAGGAGCTTCACGGCATCGCTCGAATTGAGGTTCAGCAATTTTCCTTTTTTAACAACCAATTCGCCGAAACTTTGATCTTCGTCATTCAGAAACATCATCGCCTGAATCACTTCCTTACGGTGTCCCTTCTTCTCCGCGATATACCTGACGTGTGCATTGAAAAAACTCTCCAGCTTTTCTCGCATCACTTTTTCGATTTCCTGCCCGGTTCCATTTACAATTGCCGAGGAACCGATCGTTGAACCGGGCGTCATGTAGATCCGATCAGTCGAGATTGCGATCATGGAGCCTGCACTCAACGCCTTGGGATTCACAAAAGCGACTGTCGGCATCTTTAGATTGGCAATTTGACTCATCATTTCCCCGGTTGGAAAGGCCAGCCCTCCCGGAGTATCGAGATCAAAAATAACCGCTTTGGCGCCCTCCGCCTCGGCACGATCGAGGGTTCTTTCCCAAAACTTAAAGCTCTGCCCAATGGAGAGATCCTTTTCCCCCACCGTGATGCGGACAATCTTCCCCCCATAACTCTCCTCCTCGGCCTTTCCGAGGACATTACCATCCTCTCCCCTCAGAAGATTCATCAAACCAAACAAAAACAAAACAATGCGATTCATACCCGCAGTGTATCTCGAAAGTGCCACAATGCAAAATTCTCAAATTTCCTATTTCATCTCAGCCATTTCCGCCTTCAATCCCTCCCGTGGGCCGCATTCCTGAAGAGACTATCGAGCAAATCCTTGCCGCGACGGATATTGTCGATCTCATCGGCAGCTATTTCCCCCTCAAGCGAGCCGGATCCCTCTTCAAGGCCAACTGTCCTTTCCACAACGAAAAAAGCCCTTCATTTACCATCAACCCCGCCTGGCAGAGCTACAAATGCTTCGGCTGCGGGGAAAGCGGCAGCGCTATTGGCTTCGTGATGCAATACGAGAACCTCACCTTTCTCGATGCCGTCAAGAAGCTGGCCCAACGCGCCGGGGTCACTATTATCGAGGATGCCTACGACCCCGAGGCCGACCGAAAACGCAAGCGCATTTCGCGAATCAAGGAACTGAACAACCAGACCGCCCGCTTTTACCACAAGCTCTTGATGAAATCCCCCGATGCCCAGCACGCGCGGGATTACCTCAAATCCCGGGGCTTCTCCAGAGAGACCGCCGAAAAATGGCTCATCGGTTGGGCTCCCAAAAACTCAAACCTCTTCCTCCAGTTCGTCCGTGAAAAGGAATTTAAAGGCCGCGAAATTGTCCAAGCCGGACTCGGTGGCATGCGGGACGAAAACAACCCTCGCGCCGGGCTGTGGATCAAATTCTACGATCAACTCACCTTTCCCATTAGCAACGACTACGGCGATGTCGTGGGATTCAGCGCGCGCGTCCTGAGAGAGGACGACAAGCGTGGAAAATACATCAACACCAGCGACACTCCGCTTTTCGATAAATCGAAACTCCTCTTTGGACTCGATAAAGCCCGTAAGGCCATGGGGCGACAGAAATTCGCCCTCATCTGCGAAGGACAAATTGACGCCATTGTTTTACACGAAGAAGGAATCGAAAACACCGTAGCGCCCCTCGGCACCGCCTTCACGGAGCAACACGCACGGATGCTCAAGCGCTACACCGATCGAATCGTCCTCTGCTACGACGGAGACTTCGCAGGCCTCGCTGCGGCCGACAAAGCCTTTGCCCAACTCACTGCTGCCGGGCTTCCCGTCAAACTAATGCATCTCCCCGACGGAGAGGATCCCGATACCTTCATCAAATCCCACGGAGCCGATGCCTTCCGCGAACTGATGGAGAACGCAAAGGACTTCTTCGACGCCAAACTCGATAAGGAACTACCGGGTATCAATCTCGCCTCCGCCTCCGACCGCGCCACCCTTCTTCAAGGACTCGCCGAATTGGTGGCGGAAATGAGCGATGACCTCGTGCGAGACGCCACTATCCAGAATCTCTCCACCCGTCTTCGTCTCGGAGCCGATGATTTCCGTCAGGCCGTCGCCACCGCCAAAACCGAAAAGCGCAAGTTTCCCGATCGAAATAAAAAAGAGAATCCTCTCCTCGAGAAAATCGCGCCCGCTCCCATCGATCACTCCGTCGCCTACCTTTGCCATCTCGCCATGGTTTCAAAGGAGGCCTGTGACTACCTATGCGAGCAACTCGAGGCCCTCCACGACACCATCGAAGACACCCCGGGCGGACAAATCCTTCGCTCCATCCTCGCCCGCCGACCCGACCCCAAAAGCCCGGCCGCCCGTCAGGCCTTCATTTCCACCCTGAGCCAGCCCGAGCAATTGGCACTTCTCCAGACTTTTACCGAAGAACCTCCGGAAAAGCCCCTACTCGCAGCCGAGGAAACAGTAACCCTCCTCCTGAGCTCATATTTCCAAAAGAAAGAAAGCGCCCTCCGCGCCCAACTGGCTGATCCCAACCTTCCAGTCGATCAGATGATCCCGCTAATGGAAGAAGTTAAAGAGCTTCAATCCTTCTTAAGCAACCTTGACTCCCGCTTTATCCGTTGAATCTTTTTTCGACAAAGTGTGAAAAAACTTGACGATTAGGCGTCCGTCACAAACATACGCCTCCCGGCGGAATCCCTGCTGGACCTATAATAGGTGAGGTGTGTCCCTCCACACCAACTTTCTCCCAAAATCATCATGGCAAAAAAGAAGAAACCGGCGAAGAAAGCCACTGCAAGAAAGGCAGTTAAGAAGGTGGCAGCCAAAAAAACGGCAAAAGCTCCGGCTAAAAAAGCAGCCAAAAAGGCCGCCAAAAAGGCCCCGGCCAAAAAAGCCGTGAAAAAAGCCGTGAAAAAAGCTCCCGCCAAGAAAGCGGCTAAAAAGGCAGCCAAGAAAGCCCCGGCGAAGAAAGCTGCTAAAAAGGCAGCCAAGAAAGCGCCGGCGAAGAAAGCTGCTAAAAAAGCTCCAACCAAGAAGACGGCCAAGAAAGCCGCTAAAAAGGCTCCGGCCAAGAAAACTCCAGCCAAGAAGGCCGCAAAAAAAGCAGCCTCTAAAAAGGAGGCCGTCAAAATAACGTCCGCTGCTGCAGAAGCTCCCGCGAAGCCCAAAGGCAAAAAACCCAAAAACCGCATCGATACCCCTGAGATTCAGGAAAAGATCCGCGAACTTATCAAGCTGGCCAAGGAACAGGAATATCTCACCTACGACGATATTCACGAAATCCTCCCGAAAAACCTCGTTGAGGAAGATGACATCAGCGCCATCCTAGACCGTCTCCGTCAAATGGAGTTCGACATCATCGATGCCTCTGAAGTCGATCGTTTTAAGGACCGCAAGCGCGGCGATCTCGACACCGAGGAGGAAACGAAAGATCAGAAGCTCGACATCCTCGACGACCCCGTTCGGATGTATCTCAAGCAGATGGGGCAAGTCCCTCTCCTCACTCGCGAACAGGAAGTGGAGATTTCCAAGCGTATCGAGGATGCAGAGATCGAAGTTCAAAAATACCTTCACCTCTTCGGCTTCACCGCCAGTGGCTACCTGGCTCTCGCTGACAAGCTCATGCGCGGTAAGGAGCGCTTCGACCGCGTCATTCTCGATAAGAAAATCGAGAGCCGCGAGCGCTACATGAAAGCTCTTCCAAAGCTCTGTGACCAGGTTCGCACCCTCCACGAAGAAACCACCGAGATTTTCAAGAAACTCTCCGTGAAATCTCCCCGGGGCAAAAAGAAGCTCGAGGCAAATTTGGAGAAAAACCTCCAATCCGTTGCTCGACTCTACACCCGCTTCTACTTTAAACAGAAGGTCATCGAAGACTTCTGCGATGTCGTCGAAGATTATCAGGGCAAGATCTGGAAATACTCCCGCAAAAAGAGTGACGAAGCCGAGACCGCCATTCGCGAGCTTCAGCTTGAGTCCTGGCACACCGTGGAGAATTTCGAAGCGACCAATTCCAATCTCCATATTTGGATGCGCAAGGCACTCAAGGCCAAGACCGAGATGGTCGAAGCCAACCTGCGTCTCGTAATTTCCATCGCCAAGAAATACACCAACCGTGGCCTCTCCTTCCTCGACTTGATTCAGGAAGGGAACATGGGCCTCATGAAGGCCGTGGAGAAATTCGAATACCGTCGTGGTTACAAATTCTCAACCTACGCCACCTGGTGGATTCGTCAGGCCATCACCCGCTCCATCGCGGACCAGGCCCGAACCATTCGTATCCCGGTCCACATGATCGAGACCATCAACAAGCTCATGCGCGTACAAAAGCAGTTGGTGCAGGAATACGGACGTGAACCAACCCCCGACGAAATCGCCGAGGAAATTCACCTTCCCGTCGAGCGTGTCCGTGCCGTTCTAAAAATGGCCCAGCAGCCGATTTCACTTCAGGCTCCTGTCGGCGATTCAGACGACACCTCCTTCGGTGACTTCATCGAAGACAAGTCCGCTGAAAACCCAATGGAGGAAGCCGGCTTCGCCATGCTCAAGGACAAGATCATCGAAGTTCTCGACACCCTCACCGAACGTGAGCGCGAAGTTCTCGAACAACGCTTCGGCCTTAAGGACGGCTACTCCCGCACTCTCGAGGAAGTGGGCCGCCAATTCCAGGTGACCCGTGAGCGGATTCGTCAAATTGAAGCCAAAGCTCTCCGGAAAATGCGACACCCGACCCGTATCCGGAAGCTGGAAGGCTTCATCGAACTACCAATGTAAGTTCAACATCTTTCAAAAGCCCGCCGACCGATTGGTCCGCGGGCTTTTTCATTCTTCCCAACTCCACAATCACTCTGCACTATTCCTCCGTGCAGCCGATCCAACTTGAGAGCGCCGTCGCGACGATCCTCGAACACGAATCCCGTTTTGAGCCGGGCGCGTATTTTCTCGTGCGGGACATTTTAGATTTCACCGTTGAGCGACTCGCTAAAAAAAACAAAGGTGAGAAACGCCACGTGACCGGGCCGGAACTCCTCATCGGTTTTCGTGATTTTGTTCTGAAAGAATACGGCCCGATGGGAGCCACCCTGCTCGAGGACTGGGGCATCACCTGTTGCAAAAACATTGGCGAAATCGTCTTCCTCTTCATCGAACACGGCGTCTTCGGAAAACAGGATTCGGACACCATCGACGACTTCTCGGAGATCTTTAATTTTGAAGAAGCCTTCACCACGCCCTTTCTCGCCACAAAATGATCTCGCGGGAACGATTCATCGACCTGCTGGCCATGAGCCGGTTCGCCAATCTCCCCACAGTTTGGTCGAATGGACTTTTGGGCACCCTTGTCGGGTGGACGCTCTTTGAAAGAAACACTGAGTCGATTTGCCCTCTGTGCCTGATTGCAGTTGGTCTTGCTCTTTCATTTCTTTATTTAGGCGGCTGCTTTCTCAACGATGCCCACGACCTTGAATTCGACGAGAAGACCCGCCCCGAGCGTCCCATTCCCGCAGGTCGATGGTCTCGTAAAACCATCTTCACTTTTGCGCTCGTTCTCATGGGACTTGGCCTGGGCCTTTGCTTCCTTGTTTCTGCGGCATCAGGACTTTTTGCCGCCGGAATCATCATCTGCATCTTAGCCTACACCAAATGGCACAAGCGCACTGCCTGGAGTTTTCTCTTCATGGCCGGAGCCCGCGCGCTGATCTACCCGACCGCAGCATTCAGCTTTCTCTCATGGGAACGATTCCAAGCAGTCTCTCCCGAAGTGCTTCCCATTTTCGTCACTATCGCCTTGGGGCTCGGAGGATACATTCTGGGGATTTCCCTCACTGCAAAAAGCGAAAGCTCTCCCACTCCTCCGACACCAAAAGAACAGGCCATTCCCGTTGCCTGCCTCTGTGCTCCTTCCATTTTTATCTCGGGACTGCTTCTCCTTGGAGGAACAGGAATCGCAGCCGCCCCTCTTCTTCTCTTTTTCGTCGTTCTCATCCTCTCGGTGAGATCGGTTCGCGCCAATCATAACGTCGGCCTCTTTGTTTCACGAACCCTTGCCGCCATCCCTCTCGTTGATTGCCTTCTCGTGATCCCTCTTGCTCCACATCTTTGGTTTGCCTGTCCCATTCTCGCCTTATTGGCGTTGGGACTTCAGAAAATCGCTCCTGCGACCTAATAATTTGTAATACTCTCGCTTTCCTTTCCCCACCGTTTGGTGATAGAAATCGCCCTGATGAAACACGAAACTCTTTGTCTCCACGGCGGCTACTCCCCTGATCCTACCACGAACTCCCGCGCCGTCCCACTCTACCGCACCGCGTCATATGTCTTCGACAGCACTGAGCACGCGGCCAATCTTTTCGCTCTGAAGGAACTCGGCAACGTCTACACCCGACTCCAAAACCCAACCACCGACGTTCTCGAAAAACGCGTTGCCCTGCTCGAGGGGGCGCACGAGATGGCCGGGCTGGGACACGCCTCGGGAACTGCCGCCATTTTCAACGCCATTGTCACTCTGGCGAAAGCTGGTGATAATATCGTCTCTGCACAAAATCTCTACGGCGGCAGCTACACCCAATTCAACGACATCCTTCCCGATCTTGGCATTGAAGTCCGTCTGATCGATTCCAACGATCCTGAAAACTTCGCTAAAGCCATCGACGGAAACACGCGCGCCCTTTTCTGCGAGACTGTTTCCAACCCCGCGCTCGAAATCACCGACCTCGATGCCGTCGGCGACATTGCCAAGGCTCACGGTATTCCTCTCATCGTCGATTCCACTTTTTCCACACCCTATCTCACCAAACCATTCGATCACGGCGCGGATGTCGTTGTTCACTCGATGACCAAATGGTTTGGCGGACATGGGGCCGGCATCGGCGGAATGGTTGTCGATTCCGGACGCTTTAACTGGGCCGGAGGAAAGCACCCACTCTTTGACGAACCCGATTCATCTTATCACGGACTCCGCTGGGGACATGACCTCCCGGACATGCTCGCTCCGCTCGCATACATTCTCCGCATGCGCACCGGCCCACTCCGCAACCTCGGAGCCTGCATCTCACCTGACAATTCCTGGACGCTTCTCCAGGGCATCGAAACACTTCCCCTACGAATGGAGCGCCACTGCGAAAACTCCCTCGCCGTCGCCAAGCACCTTAAAGATCACCCCAAGGTTGATTGGGTCCGCTTCCCCGGACTTGAAGACGACCCCGAGTTCGAAAAGAACAAAAAATACCTCAAAGGCAAAGGGGGCTCGATGGTAGTCTTCGGTATCAAAGGCGGCGCTGAAGCCGGAGCCAAGGTCATCGAATCCTTCAAGCTCTTCTCACACCTTGCCAATGTCGGAGACGCCAAATCCCTCGCGATTCATCCTGCGACGACAACACACTCCCAACTCACCGGGGAACAACAACTCGCTGGTGGGATTTCCCCCGAACTCGTTCGCCTCTCCATCGGCATCGAACACATCGACGACATCCTCGAAGACCTCGAACAGGCATTGGCATCGGTCTAACTCCTTCTCCATGTCTTCCCTCACCATCCCGGAAAAGTGCGGTGTCATGTTGCTCCCCGACTCTGTTCTTTTCCCGCATGGAGCGATGCCCCTGCGCATCTTCGAACCCCGATATCGGCAGATGCTCGAAGAGGCAGTCGAGGGTGATTGCATGTTTTGTATTGGCAATCTGATAGGTTCCAATGATTCCGACCCCGAGACCAGTTGCGCTCCCATAGGGGCCATCGGACTCATCCGGGCGTCGCGAGAAGCAAAGGACGGCACCTCTAACCTTCTCCTCCACGGAGTGATCAGAGTTCAATTTAAAAAATGGTTAGGGGAAAAACCGTATCCCTATGCTGAGATCCGCCCGGTTATGGATACTACCCTGGCTTCCCAAGAGGAGGCTTCCTACCTCGACCGCCTGAGAAAATCCATGAACCGTGCGCTTTCAGGGTTCCCTTCCGAAGTAAACGAACAA
>NHEN01000037.1 GCA_002172625.1 Verrucomicrobiaceae bacterium TMED86
ATCTCGGGTTGCCTAGCGAATGCAAGTAACGCCCCGAGATGAGCGCCACTCTGGTCGGATGACACACGGGAGCGGCATAGAAATGTCCAAATCTCATTCCTTCCGCTGCCAGTCGGTCAATGTTGGGCGTCGCGTAGCTCTCACCTCCATAACAGCCGATGGCTTCCCGGCCCACATCATCGGTCAGTATTAACAGTATGTTAGGAGTTCTCTGCGCGAATGCTTGGATGGAACACAATGCGATCACGCAAAAGATCGCGAGGTCAGCACGGACGGTGAGGGAGCGTAAGATGAGCGCTAGATTTTTCATGAGATCTTCCTTCAAATTTTTGAGACTGACACTTCCCCCCTTCGATTACGGCTCTCTCATGGACGCAATTCTTGAGTTGCGGTAGGTTGACCGTCCCATAAGAACATAGACCTCATTGCGGATTCTTAAAGATCCGGGAGACCGCTTTCTCGCCATGAGTATCATTGACCTCTTCCAGAGTGGTTTCGCCATTGGGGCAAGTGCAGACGTAAATGAACAACCTTCCCTTTTGCAGGCACCTCGATTTCTACGGTTTGCATTTCAGCTAAGCGATCGGCGTTTGAAGATCAGTCCTTCAATTCACGCACCCAAACGTTGCGAAACCTAACTGGGTTTCCGTGGTCCTGCATTGAGATGGGCAGTTTATCAGCATGCGCCTTATAGTCGGAAGCCGCATGGGGACCACGCCATCCGGTGCCGCCACTTAAAATGGTGTGATCTTGAATCAGAACGCCATTGTGAAGAACGGTAAAGGTGGCTCGACGTGTCACCTTGCCCTCTTTATCGAAGAGCGGACGATGAAAAATAACGTCGTAAGTCTGCCACTCACCCGGACCACGCGAGGCATTCACGAGAGGCTTGGAACGACCGTAAAGCGCTCCGGCCTGTCCGTCGGCATAGGTCTGGTTTTTAAAACTATCCAGAACCTGAATCTCATAGTTCCCCATCAAAAAGACACCGCTGTTTCCACGTCCTTGTCCGTTTCCTTTTACCTGAGCCGGGGAGGCCCACTCGATGTGAAGCTGACATGAACCAAACTTGGCCTTGCTCTGAATATAGCCCGCACCGCGAACCGACTCCATGGCACCGTCAACAGTCTTCCACTTGCTCGCCCCTCCTTTGGTATCGCTCCAATTCTCCTTGAAGGATTTCTCCGATCCATCGAAAAGAACCACCGCATCAGATGGTGGAGCTCCGACGGCAGCACCTGGAGTGACCACTTTTGGCAGAGGTTGCTTCGTGGTATCCGTCTCATGGACCTTTACTCCATCGATATACATGTAGAGCCCATCCTTCTTCTTTTCGACCTTGATCTCCGGCTTGGTCAGATCCTCGTGCGCCGAAGCAACGGGCATGGCGACCACAGCGGTCAAAGCGATTGCGGGGCTGACTTTCTTCAAATTAGATAATGTTGGTTTGATCATTGGCCGACGCTATCCTTTCCTGCTCCCCATGGTCAACTTTTCATCGCAGACAGGACCAAATTGGTCGAGATCCGTTTCGCAGGAATAAACATAGAAAAGGCCCTGTTGAATTCAACAAGACCTTCCCTTAAATACGATAAAACCAACAACCTAAACGGTCATCACTTCATTCTCCTTGGCTTCGACCAGAGTATCGATCTCTTTGACATACTTATTTGTGAGATCCTGAACGTCTCCTTCAAAGTCTCGAAGTCCATCTTCGGTGAGTTCATTATTGGCTTTCTGCTTCTTGCCAAAGTCCATCCCTTCCTTGCGAACACCACGAATCCGAACGCGACCTTCTTCGGCCATGCCCTTGACTGACCTCACCAATTCGACACGACGTTCTTCGGACAACTCCGGAATCGGAAGACGAAGACGGTTGCCGTCATTGACGGGATTAAGACCCAGCTTGCTCTCGCGAATGGCCTTGTCGATATCTCCGGTGGTAGAGGGATCGAAGGGCTGCACGACCAACATCCGGGGCTCGGGGCTGGTGATAACGGCGAGACCTTTGAGCTTCATATTGCTGCCGTAACTGGCGACATGCACATCGAGATTTTCGACTAAAGCCGGGGAGGCTTTCCCGGTCCGAATGGAGGTGAATTCGCTGGTGGTATGTTCGACGGCTTTCTTCATGGCCGCTTCGATATCGTTGATGTTTTCCATAATATAGGTGGTTTGAATTTTTTAGTGAACGATCGTTCCGATCTCTCCATGATTAAGTGCGATTTGGATATTCCCTTCTTTTCCGAGATCAAAAATGATGATGGGGATATCGTTATCCATGCAAAGACTGAAGGCCGTGGTGTCCATGACGCCCAGTTCCTCGCTGATACACTGACGGAAGCTCACCGTTTCAAAGCGTTTCGCTTCGGGATTCTTCTTGGGATCGGAATCGTAAACGCCATCGACCATCGTTGCCTTGAAGATGACATCGGCGTTCATTTCGTTCGCGCGAAGAGCCGCTGTGGTATCGGTTGAGAAAAAAGGACTCCCGGTTCCTGCTGCGAAAATGACGATCGCACCGCGTGACATTTGTCGGGAGGCTTTCCGGCGAATGAAGGGCTCGGCGACATTTTGCATGTGAATGGCGGAATGAACGATGCATTCCTCGCCTTCTTGCTCAAGCGCTGCCTGAAGAGCGAGGGCATTCATTACAGTCGCCAACATGCCGACGTAATCAGCCGTCGCCCGGTCCATGCCCCGCGCACTGGCGCTCGCTCCACGCCAAAAATTCCCGCCTCCCACGACGATTGCCAGCTCCACATTCGAGGCTTCACGGGCTTCGTGAATTTCGCGGGCAATTCGCCCCACGATCTCAGGAGAAATATTATCGTGACTCTCAGCAGCGCGAAGAGCCTCGCCGCTCAATTTCAGGACGACTCGTTTGAAATTTCGGATCGATTCAAGCTCACTCATATGCTGAGGCCGATCTTGTCAGGCTGATCACAACGGGGAAAGGGAAAACCCTACTCACCGACGCGAAATTTCTCAAATAGGTCCAGCAGAGGAGCCGTCCCCTTGTTGGTTCCAACGATCTCGATCTTCACCTTCATCGGACCGTCCTCGGGAATATGAAATCCCTTAAGCGTCTCCTTGACCGATTTAATGGCCAACTTGAGCACGGTTCTTACGGGAATTTCAACTTCCCTCGGGATCTTCATTTTCGCGAGATCGATCTTCACGGTGAGGTTCCTTCCATCCGATATTGAAGTCATCCCGATGCCACAGAGAATCAAAAGGTTATCCTCCTTTGGCAGATACGAACCAGATCCGGCCAAACGGTGCGGCGCGGAGATCGCGGCCAATAGCCCTTCGGGTTGAGCCCCCGTCACCACTATCGTTTGTGATATTACTTTAGCTTGAATAATTTCGCCCTCAAACTCTTCGGCCACGTCAGTTCCGTGCAGGGAAATCGGCCTAAAAACCTTGTAGATTTCCAAAGTGATCGCCTGACTGGCCACGATCATGGCAAACCAGAGAGAGACAACGGTTTTCATGCCAAAAGGCTGTCCAAGGCCTCGCCCGATTGCGAGCTATTTCAGTCCTTCATTCAGGGCGTCGCGACGACCTCGCGCCACCTCTTCGCTGGACATTCTTCGGCTTCCTTCGGGTTGAACCTCGCTGAGAACGAGACTTCCCACCCCACAGGCGATTTCGACACCACCATCAAGAAGTCCGAGAAACTCTCCGGCAGCTCCACTTTTTCCGGAAATCCGCACGGGAGGAAAGATCTTCAAGCGCTTCCCTCCCAACTCCGAAAATGTCCCCGGCCAAGGATGAAAGGCTCTGACCATCCGCTCGATTTCCGTGGCTGGTTTCGACCAATCGATCCGCCCGTCTTCACGAAGCAGCTTGGGGACATAAATCACTTCCGACTCTTCCTGCGGAATGCCGGGAACATCTCCCTCCGTAAAGAGTTCCAATGCGTCTTCAAGCGCCGCGGGGCCGGCCAATGCCAGGCGGTCGTGCAATTGGCCGCCCGTTTCTTCCGGAGCGATCTCGAAGGGGTGCTGCAAGATAATATTTCCGGAATCCAGCTTCTTCACGACGTGGGTCACACTCCAACCCGTTTCAAGATCGCCATTCAGCAATGCTCCCTGAATACACGCTGCTCCGCGGTATTTTGGAAGGAGCGAAGCATGAAGATTAATAATGGCCCGCGATGGGATCTCGATGAGCGCCTGAGACAGGATTTGACCGTAGGCCATCACCACGATCACCTCGGGAGCCCAATCTCGAATCTGCTTCAGAGCATCCTCCTCGCGAACCGATTCCGGTTGTATCACGGGAATCCCCTCTTCCTGCGCGAGTTCTTTCACTCCGGGCGCAGTGAGAACTTGCTTTCGGCCCACCGGGCGATCCGGTTGAGTCACCAGTCCGGCCACTTCGTGACCGCTATTCAGGAGAGCCGAGAAAGTCGCTTCGGCAATCTCTCCGGTTGCCATGAAGACAATACGCATCAAACCGTCAGCTTGGCAATTTTCTGATAGACCTCGAGGGTCTGGAGACGGGCAAGGATGTCATAGAGAACCTTGGCCGGAGACTGGGTCGCATCGACCTCGCTGCAAATCTCATTTGGATAGTAGTCGAGAATAGGCTTTGTTTCGTCCTCGTAAAGTTTGATCCGCCGCTGAATCACATCTTCCGAGGCGTCATCCATCCGGTTATCTTTCAGAGCACGTTTCCGCATCCGGCGAGCCAACTCATCACGATCCGGGCAACTCAAATGAAAGACGTGATGGATCTTCACATGATTCTCGAGGATCTGGGCCTGCTCGACATTTCGGGGAATTCCATCGAGCACCAAAATATCAATATCCGGCTTATACTGGTGCGAACTAATCCGGCTGTCCATGTGAGCGGCCCACAACTGAATCGTAAGCTCGTTGGGAACCAATTCGCCCTTCCGGGAGAATTCCACAAACTTCTGCCCCAACTCAGTCCGGGTGTCCAACTGCCGAAAAACATCTCCACAGGCGAAATGGTAAAATCGAGGAATTTGTCCAAGGACAATCCCCTGCGTACCTTTACCTGCGCCCGGAGCTCCCAGAATCAAAATGGCCGGTTTAATCTCAGTTTTTTCGACGTCGCTCATGCGGGCGCATCCTTTGCCATCTTGGGGCCGGGCTCAACTCCCAATTAAGTCAAAACACTATTATCAAACCTCACCCAGACCCAATAGACCGCCACCGGAGCTATAATCGCCAAATCAACCCACAACCGCCGCCCGTCTTTGTCGAATTTCGCGTGCATTCGGTTTAAGACATGAAGTCCACCGGCTCCTACCAAAATTGCGTAAAAGAAGGGCTTGTTGAAATCATCAGCCCAGAGAGAGAAAAACATCGCCGCCCCTCCCACCATTAAAGTCCCCATTCCCAGTAAGGCCGAGGCATCCTCCTTGTCCTCCCCCTCCAATTCCCAAAAATCAATCGCCGTCATATTGATGGCACAGAGACCTGCGAACAGCAGAACCTCCCAGGAGAAGATCATTTGTCCGAAGGAGACCACCGGTGAATAGGCATGAATTCCCGCCGCGGTCCCGTAAGCGAAGGTTAGCCCGGCAACGGAATTTTTCAAAATCCCCGTGTGCTCCTCTCTCGATTGCGTCATGGCCATGGCAAAATAGGCCACCGCCAAGCCGATGACAAAAAGCCCATACATCACCACCGTTCTGGAAAGGATAAAGAAACCCACGTAGAGACACCAAAGCGTCACTGCGGCCATCAACGGGAAAAGCCACTTACGGTTCTGAAAATGAAAAGAGTGCCGTTTCTCGAGGTTCGCGTCAGGACCTACCCGCCGCACGTCCACAAGACGATCCAGCACATAGATCATCCAAACCACCAGCCCCAGTGTGGCCCAAAGTTGCCACGGCACACTGACCACGCCCCAGGCCTTCGCAAACATCCAACCCCACGCAATCGCAACGAGCGGAGCATCGATGCTCAACAAGTTCGGCCAAAGCCACCACGGCGCACGCTCCTTCTCCATTGACTTACGGGGACAAAATTCAGCTAAGAAGGTCGAATTGCAAGCCCAGGCCTTCCTAATTCTCCGTTTCTTGTAGATTCGAAATCAAGGGCGGCACCGGACATCCGATGGCATCGGCGATTGCTCGCAACAATTCCGCCTCTCGATTGGTCAAATCCCCGTCGCTGGCAGCCGCGCGCCCGCAGGCCATGAGAACCTCTTTCTTCACCATCGGAGAGGCCTGATCGATTTTTTTCAATACGCCATCCAGTTGGTCCAGTCGGGACCGGTCATGCATCGTAAAGCTTCCCTGCCAATTCTTAATCGCTGCCGAGTAGGCCGCCTTGGCCTCGGTTTCGTTTTCAGCCCCAATTCCGGCCATGGTAGACACCAGGACATTGGCCTCATCGTATAATTGACTCAATTTCCGGTAGCGAATCTTACCAAACCCCCGCTGCTCGAAATGGCTCACCAAATGACGCTCAATCACCCGCTGAATCATGAACTCGAAAAGATCGACCTGGGAATCACTGGCAATCAACCAACGGGAAATCTCAATGAATCGTTGATATTCCTGCGTTCCAAGGCCTCTCAGAGTCGGTAAGGCGAGATCGATTAGGGCTATTTTCCGGGCGGAATGCAGGCTCGTCACCTCCCTCTGCCACTGCAATGCCAATTCCGTAGCATCTTTGCCCGCCGATTGCTGAAGATAAGATAGCTCCGCTTTCTGCAGCTGATGATCTTCAGCCAGCAAAAGTCCAAAAATCAGAGCCTGAGCCTCGTCGCGATCATGGGCCGCCCGCTTCCAGGACTCGGAAAGCCCCTGATGAATCTCATGCCCGGTCGCCACCTGCCGATGATCTTCCTGACCAATCGCCCCAGCCAATCCGATCACCGCACCTCCGGGAATCGCTTCAAACGGCGATTTCCTCTCTCGCTTCTTTTCCACCCTCTCGGATGCCACCGGTTTCAGCTCCGATTCCGAAAATTCTCCATCCCAGTTTTTCTCAATCGCCGTGATTCGCACATCCAGTGGCGGGTGGGTTGCCAGTCCGAAACTGAACATTCCCCCGTTTGAGAAAAACATGTGGCTCGCTTCGCTGGCCTTGGCTGATTTCATCTTCGTCAAGCCCGCAAGCCCCCCGATTTTTTTCAATGCTCCCGAAATCCCACCCGGATTCCGTGTGAACTGCACCGCCGAGGCATCCGCTAAAAACTCCCGCTGTCGCGAAATCCCCGCTTGGATCAAGCGCCCAAAAAGAACTCCCAAGGAACCAATTACCAGAAGACCCAGCCCAATCAAAAAGAGCGCAAGCAGCGCTCCTCCGCCCTCCTTGCTGTTCCGGCGGCGGCCCAAACTTTGATAGCGCAACATTTCCACCATCCCCCGGCCAATAATCGAAATCACCAAGAGCCCGAAAACGATCCCCATCAAGCGCATATTCAAACGCATATCACCATTGAGGATATGGCTGAATTCATGGGCAATCACGCCCTCCAATTCCTCACGGGTCAGACGCTGCACGCATCCCCGCGTCACTCCGATCACCGCATTCGAGGGCTCGGTCCCGGCCGCAAAGGCATTGATACTCTCCTCCTCATCCATCAGGAAGACCTGCGGAACCGGCATCCCCGAAGCGATAGCCATTTCCTCAACAATATTGAGCAAACGCTTTTCCTGAAAATCCGTCGAGCCCGGCATCACCAATCGCCCACCCAAATCATTCGCAACCACTTCCCCGCCACGCCCGAGCTGCATCGTCTTGAAAAGACTGGCAATCACAATAATTCCGGCGGTCGCGAAGGAGACCATTCCCAAAAAGGGAACGAGATCCTCTCCCATCTTCTGTCCCAGGAATAAATAGAATAGAAAATCAACCGCCGCGACCACAGCGATCACGGCCAAGGCAAACCAGAGGACGAGCCATTTCGTCCTCTTTTGTGCCTGCTCCTGAGCTTCAAAAAAGTCCATTAGCTGAAGTCAACTTTGACCACCTCGCGCTCGGACTCATCAGTCACCTCGAAGAGCACCCCTACGTTGAAGTTGAACATTCCCGCAATGATGTTGCTCGGAAAGACTTCACGCTTGGTATTGTAGACCATCACCGAGTCGTTGTATCCCTGACGGGCGTATGCCACCTTGTTCTCGGTGCTGGTGAGCTCTTCGCTCAGCTGCTTCATGTTCTCGTTGGCCTTAAGATCAGGGTAGGATTCCGACAGGGCGAACAAACGCCCCATAACAGATCCCAGTCCACCTTCAGCAGCCATCAACTTCTCCATCCCGGCAGCATTATCCGGACTTAGCCCTTCACGAGCAGCCTCAGCAGCATTACGGGCCTTGATCACGGCTTCCAGCGTGTCCTTCTCGTGCGAAAGATAGGCTTTTGCGGTTTCGACCAGATTCGGAATCAAATCATGACGACGTTTCAACTGCACATCGATCTGCGCGAAGGCATTGCGAAAGCGGTTCCGGAGCTTCACCAGCCCGTTGTATTGTCCAATTCCGTAAAAGGCCAGGAGCACGACAACGCCCAGAAGAACGAGGCCGGTTATCCCCAAAGCTCCCGTGAGCGAGGCAATTATTGATGTATTCATAACGATGAAAAGAATGACGGCGGAACCTTCCGGCTTCCACTACAAAAAGAGGGTCGCTTTATCACCACCAGGATAAATTACTTCAGTTTCGAGAAATCGGTCGCGGTGAGAAACTGGCTCTCGACCTTTTTTACTAACTTGCCGTTGACCTTTGAAGCCTTAAAAGCAGCCTGCCACTTGGGGTCCTTTCGAAAAGCCGCCCAGCTGGCCTTGGCTGCATCACGATCCTTGTGGCTGATGATGTAGACCAGCTTTTTGTCGTCCCCCTCCGTCAACCAGTAACCGATATTTTTCATCCCGTGACTTTCAAAGATCGCCAGGGTGTGATCGCGGAAGCGGGTCAGAAGATCGTCCATTTTCCCTTCATTGGCAGTGTAAGTCCGAAGTTCATAGACATCGGCGGACAATGGCAGGGCGGCGAGGGCGAGAATAGCGAGTGTTTTCAGCATAGCTCTGACTCTACGAGCCCATCCCGGCAGTTCAATCAAAGACCTGCGTCCTACGGCTTGCAGTTGCGGCCGGTCTGACTATGGTCCCTCTCATGTTTTCCAATCTCGCTGAAAGCCTCGACAAATCATTCCGCAACCTGCGTGGTGTCGGAAAGATCTCGGAGAAGAATATCGCCGACTCTCTGCGCGAAGTTCGCCTGGCCCTGCTCGAGGCAGATGTCGAACTCGGCGTGGTCAAGGAATTCATCGCCAACGTCAGCATCAAGGCTCAGGGCACCGACGTTCTTAAGTCGGTCAAACCCGGCGAGCAAATCGTCAAAATCTTCCAGGACGAGCTCACGAACCTGCTCGGCGGCGACCAGGCCCCGATCAATCTCAACCCTCCCGGATACGTCCTGCTTTGCGGCCTCAACGGTGCGGGTAAAACCACCACCGCCGCCAAGCTCGCGCTCCGCCTAAAGAAAGAAGGCCGTCGTCCCCTTCTCGTCGCGCTCGACCTCTATCGACCGGCGGCCATCGACCAGCTGGCCAAACTCGCCGAGCAGGTCGACGTTCCCTGCTACACTCCCGATCCTACCGAAAAAGATCTCGTCAAAGTCGCCAAGAAGGCCCTGAAGTGGAGCAAGACCCAAAATGGCACCGTCGTCATCTTCGACACCGCCGGTCGCCAGGAACTCGACACGCAGCTTCTCGACGAACTCAAGAAGCTCCACAAATTCCTCAAACCCGGCGAGACTCTCCTCGTCGCCGACTCCGCCACCGGTCAGCAGGCCGTCTCGGTTGCCCAGACTTTCGACCAGGAAATCGGTATCACCGGCCTGATCCTGACCAAGCTCGACGGTGACGCCCGCGGTGGTGCCGCCCTCTCAATGCGCGCAGTGACCGGACGCCCGATCAAATACATCGGTGAAGGGGAAAAAATCGACGACCTCGCCGAATTCCATCCCAACCGTATGGCCGACCGCATCCTAGGCATGGGGGA
>NHEN01000038.1 GCA_002172625.1 Verrucomicrobiaceae bacterium TMED86
AACTCAAAGGCCGCCTGATTCGCGACCACGATAATCCTTTGTCCAGGGCTTAAGACCGTTCCACCTGCGAAGGTCATCGTCACGCCTTCAACAAACCGGGCTCCACTGAGATCCAGACTTAGCTGGCTGTTATTAACCAACTCAATAAATTCGAAATCCGATGCGCTCAAGGTTGGAATGCTTGCAAGCTCTCCTGCTGTCGGCCCAACCGGGGCATAAAGCAATTCGGCGATCCGCAAATATTGCTGCGATGGTGTTTCACTTCCGACATAGGTCTCGCTATCGATGAGGTTACCAAGATGATCGTGGAGGAGAATCGTTTCACCCCTCGCTGAAAGCTGCCCGCCATACCCGCTGACCAAATACCGTTTCTCATCAGCCTTCGGACTCACACTCCGCGCTCTGAATCCCACGGCATCTCTTCCCACATAGAGTGTCCCGCCGACCGGAATCACCGCCCCCGGCGGCAAGGTAAACGATACTCCTCCGGAAATCACCCAGTCGGAACAATCCACGGCGTAAGTATTGAGATTGGTTAAAGTGAAATATTCCCCGCTCTGATCTGACGATGCCCCTGACGATGCCGGATTAAAATCAACCGAACTAATATTAATCGGAGCCGCCACCGGTTGCGCCGAAGGAAGCTCGCCAAGGCTATAAAGCTGGGCGCGACGCGAAGGGATATACTCCGTCAAAATCCGATTCGATGCCGCACGCATTGCGTTGTTGTTTCCCCATGACCCCCATTGCTGATAATCAAGATCCGCGTCGTCTGATCCCGTATTAGCATTATCATCAGTCGGATCGATTAAAGCCACCAATTCATTAACGCGGTCTTGCAAATAATTGTTTGGAGAGGAAGGAGAACCATACATTTCATCCATGAGAGTTCGCACTCTCCGACGGAACATATCGTTCAAAGTCGAATCATCGAAAACCAGATCCTTCATCCGGTTAGAAGGCCCCGCCCGAAGGTTGTTATTGCGAAACACATCGTCAAAATATGCCGGTCCACTCCGCCAATTCCGTCCAAGATTGAGATCGATATCCCAGATCAACGGACGCCACTCCTTGGTCCCATTGGTATCACGGTAAAGGTAATAATTTTTGTGCCCGTGATCGCTATTGTTCGTCATATCGAGAGCAGCCAAATAATTGATCGTTCCCGGGATATTCATATTGTCATACCCGTAGCGCAACTTGGCGTCTCCCGACTGCCCCAGACCTGAAACCAAAGCAGCGAGATCACTGTTACTCTCTTCTTTGCGGGTCTTCTTGTTGATCCCGCTCGAGGAGGAATCGAGACGGTTATACATCTTATAAAGCGCCCCCTCGCCATCCAGACCCGCTCTCTCCAGATAGCGGTCATCGCCATCTTCCACGAAATCAGCAATATTGAAAAAGGCAGCATTCTGCTGAATTCTTACCGGAAAAGCATAGTGTGCGGGATGACCTGACTTCCGCATCATCTCATAGCCAATGGTGTTCCTCGTCTTGGATTTATCCGCCCAGTTCGTGAGCATGTTGATGTCCTTGGCACGGTTCCCTCCGGGCTCGACGAGAAAGCGATCTCCTTTATTAAAGTCAAAGTCGTAGCTCTTCTTGGGAAAGCCACCCGTCGATTGCCCATGCCGATCAGCCTGGATATTATCGTAAAACTGATCCAAGTAATAAACCGATCCACGCGATCCTGAATTGGTGGTGGCTCCACTCGGGCTGGAGGTGAACCAATGAAAAATCGGAAGGTTCGAACTGTCCACCGATGGATCCTCCGCAATTGTTCCAAAATACTCCGGTGAATCCAAAGGATCAGGAAAGAGCGGCAATCTGGAACTATCTCCCATCGTATCCAAAGCAGTGACGCGCCACCTGAGCATCTGCCCGGCCGTCATTCCGGCGGTTGAAATTGTGGCCGTGTAAATTCCGTCACCTGCGGTCGCATCAGATCCTGTCCCGTCGTCTACCATGACAAGCGTCGTTTCTCCACCATACATGATCCGTGAAACCAAACTGACACTGGCAATGGGATTGAGTGTCGGAGTGACATCCGCTTCGATGACGAGATTTCCGGCACCAAGGTTTAGAGGCGGCAGGTCTTTTGTCACACTCCGGACGAGCGGCCCGGGAGAGGAAGCGCCGGCAATGTTCGCCGATCCCGGTGTCGGCGTTGTGAAGTAGGCCGGAATGGCACCCCCGGTTATTTCGACACCCTCGAGTGTCGGTAGAAAAAGCGCATCCGAGCTTGTCGCAAAACGGTTCAGTCCGTGAATACACAGCACGTTGTTTCCCACATTAAGAAGCGATGTCGAAAGCGGGAAAACTTCATCAACAATCGAATCTCCATCACCATGGGTTGTCGTCGCGATTGATTCGAAGCTCAGTTGATCGGCCGACGGATTATTGATCTCAGCGACCGAAAGCGGATCGCCATTGAGATAAGCCACGAAGCCATCGTCGTACTTCATCTTCAAGCTCAACGACGAATAGTCAGTTGGATTAGCAACAGCGAAGGGAATCCGAATATAGATCGAAGGACGCCCGTTTGAAGACATCTCTGTCTGCACATCGCTCGCAATAAAGGGATCATAAGCATCAGGACTACCCGTCGCATATCCGATCCCGGTCGTTGCGCTGGTCCAGGAGGTGTCGTTGAAATTGGTTCCGATCCATGAGTTGGGGTTAGTCCCCTCATTGACGTCATCGGAGGCATTCGTGGGAACCTTGTATTTCACGGAAGCACCACCTGCGATTAGGGTCGTAATGCTGGTCGACTGCTGAAGTCCATAAGACACGTCAGTGACCTGTTGAGGATAGCTTGGGCCGAAATCGTATTCCACCGTCGTCCCATCATCCCGAACCAGCGCAAGATATTCGCCCGAACTGGAGAGCTTGAAGTTTGTATGCAACTCTCCCCCCGGATCAACCCGATCCTTATTGGATGCGAAAACAACGAGCAACTCGCCGGGATCAAGAATGACATTCGGAAAGGTCCACTTTGTCAGCAAAGCGGCATCGTCAGTCAAATGCCATCCGGTAAGATTCACCGCCGAGGCACCTTCATTGAAAATCTCAATCCAGTCCTCACTATCGCCATCCCCATCGTTCAAAATGTTGTCATTGGAGGCCATGAATTCGGAAATGACCACAGATTGGGCGGACAAAGTAGAATTCGACACAAGAGACAAGATGATCGCCAGAGAACAGCTTAAGAGGAAACGATAATAATCTATCATATTAGAAGATGGGACCTTCCAAAGAGTTAGGCTTAATCCTTCCTCCCGGGTCAAGCTTCATTTCCCCAACCAGAACTATTTCAGTGTCTGAAGATAAGCCAAAATATCCTCAATCTCTTGAGGCTCCAAAAGGAGATTCATCGGAGGCATTGGCGATACCTTCAAGGGATAACCCTCCGCAATTTCCGAATTCGGTTCGAGAAGTGATCTCCTAATGTAGTCAGCCCCCTTCCTTCCCGCAATGGTATCCAGAGCCGGCCCGATTACGCCACCAGCTCCAGCAATCGCATGACATCGGCTACAAGCAGCCACCGGATGGGTATTGAAGAGAGCCTTCCCCCGCGCGGCGTCGCCGGGTTTCAGTTTCACTTCCGAAACTGCCTTGGGAACCGCTACCAATTCAGAAAGTCGAATCTCGTCCCACCAAGCTGTTCCGGTCGATTGCCCCCAACCACCGTAGAGTGCATTGATGGTAATCTTTGAACGCCCCATCGAATTGAAGTCCACCGAGACTTCGGTCCAATCGTTCTTTCCTTTCAAAGCCTTGGTGGCAACACGCGTGGGACTCTGTAGTTCGTGAACATTGAAAAGCGCTCCCATTCCTCCACCTTTGATACCCTCTGTCTTTATTTTCCCCTGCAAGCGATACCGCGTGTTCGGCTTTACCTCGACCACCCCTCCCCATGAAGTGTCGGTCGGTTTTGCAGATTCAATTTTTAAGCATTTTCCTCCCTTGAAACCTTCTTTTGCCGGGCGCAAATGTTGCGCCCCGCTCCCACTATGAATGAAAACCTTCCAGTTCACCTTTTCCAGGAGATTCTTTTTCGACTCCTCATATTCCAAATCAGCTAAATCCGCTGCCTGATGCCTCTCCCTCGCCGCAGCCAGAGCTGCCGACAACCAAACGTCTTTTTGGTTTACTTCGTTATTTCCCAGGGAACTAACCGCATTCTTAACCGGATCACTTGATGGGAATTTCGCCAAGGCAACGAATGCCGCAAGACGAGTGGTGAGATCCGAATCATTGATCACCCCTGATTGAAACATCAGGGCGACACCCGCTTTAGTATGCGGAAGAGCACGAATGGCATTTCTTCGCAGGACGGGATCCGTCGAAAGCAACGCACCACGATGAGTCTCGGAATCCAGAGCGCCCAGACCATCAAGACTCCAAAGAGCATGGATCGAACCCACTCCGCGATTCGCGACAAGAGCCTTCAATTTTGGTAAGGCTTCATCCTTCTCACCATCGACCAAAAGCCTCTGCGCCGTCAGCCGCCAGAACTGGTTGGGATCAGATAATGCCGCAACCAATTCATCGGTGGAGGCTCCCCCAAGCGACTTCGTTTTTGACTTTGGCGCTTCATCCCAAACCAAGCGATAGATTCGTCCATGTTGCCGATCCCGGTTTGGGTTGATGTGAGCGTTTCCTTTCCCATTCCTCGCATTGTATCCACCTCGACCCGCATTCGGTGTCGGATTATGCTGTATGATAAAATTATACCAATCCGAGATCCAAAGGTTTCCATCGGGACCTACTTCGGCAGCAACCGGCGAAAACCACTCGTCAGCCGAAGCAACTAACTGAAAAACATTCTTGGATTTGTATCCCGCACCATCACGACTCGTATCAAACATGCCCAGAAGATTCCCCGTCGGCCCGGCCACAAAGGCCCTCTTGCCGCGCCATGATTCCGGGAAGTTGTCCGAATTTGCAAAGGCATGACCCGCCGCTGCAGTGTAGCCCCCAAAGACATCGACCTGACGAATATTCGGCGTGATTGGATGGAAGGTCGGAGACGATGCAATCATCTTGGCGCTGAGACCTTTTCCTCCTGGAAGAATGGTTGCCGGAATCCCTCCAAAAAAGCTGGGGTTATTGTTGGCTGTGGAGCCAAAAACGTCACCGGCTGGATTGAACCCCATTCCCCAGGTATTGTTGTTGAATTGGTGGAGAAATTCCAGGGAGGAACCACTCTTGGTAAAGCGATACACTCCCATTCCAAACCTCTGACCATTATTGGAGAAACCGGAGTAACCCACCGTCCCCCAGATCTGGTTATCCAAACCATAGCGAAGATTCGACGGTCCCGCATGGGTGTCTCCCGTTCCCCATCCCTTGAGCACAAGCTCCCGGACATCAGCCTTATCATCTCCATTGGTATCTTTGAGGAAGAGAGTCTCGGCAGCATGATGAACATAAACGCCACCATTTCCAAATGTCAGAGAGGTCGGAATGTTGAGTCCATCAGCAAAGACCGTCACCTTGTCACATCGACCATCTCCATTCGTATCCTCGAGAATTTTAATCTTATCCGCGCCTTTGCGCTCAGCCTTAATCTCATTAGGGTAGTCCACAGTTTCCGCTGCCCAAAGCCGTCCGCGCTCATCCCAGGCCAAGCCAATCGGATTCACAATCTGGGGTTCGGCTGCAAAAAGCTGCAGTTTCCAACCCACCGGAACCTGGGTATATTTCAAACTCTCCTCGGGACTCAGCGGGTGCTGATACTGCAGCGGCTTGGGCCGCTTCTCGTAGTTGGGAATATTGTCCCGCGTTTCATAAGTCAGAGCTTTGCGCGACGAGACAAATGCATCGTAATTCTTCTTTCGTTCATCACCGATTGACCAAAGAATTCCGGACTTCAAGAGTTGGTGAAATTCCCCGCGCGACCATACCCGTTGATCATGTCCCGAGGCCGTGTAAAAAATGCGTCCCCTGCCTTGCTCCCGGGTCCAGGTCCATGGCTCGGGTTCACTCACGTTGTCATCACCCTCTGGTTTCCGGACCATCAAAATCGTGCGATCACTTCCATGACCGGAATGCACATAAGTCTCATCCCAGGCTTTAAATTCCTTCACATCCTTCATCGCCGGATGCTTCGGAGCCACTACCGAGGTCTTGAATTCCTTCCCTTTGTGATGAGCGAACTTACCTCCGACCAACTTCACAAAGCCTGGCTCGTTTCCAAAACACGCACTCGCGCTATGCACCGGAATAAATCCGCCACCATTCTCAATGAACTGCGTCAGATTTTGAAACTGCTTCGGCGTGATCGCATTGTGGTTTGCGTAAAGCAGCACTCCATCGAACTTCGCCAAATACTCCGCGTCTCCCAAGGCTTCCTCAACATTGGTATGGTAATCGAAGAAAATCCCATCCCGCCCCAAAGCCTTGGAAAGCATTGGGAAATAAGCATTGGAATTGTGATGTTTCGAATCGTGCCCAAGGAACAAGATTCGAACCGGGCCCTGCTTCTCCTCCAAGGTCTCCGCTTTGTTCAACGCGAAAGAGAGCGCCGCAATCAGCACCAGCGGTATCATTAAAGCGAGACGTTTCATGACAGTGACTATTGCAGGGTGAACTCAGGAAGTTTGATGAGCTCTCCACCTTTTTGAGCAGACTCGTGGGCAAGAATTCCCGTACAGGTAATATTAGCTGATTGAGCCGCGTTGGGATAACCCTCGCCCTTGCCTCTCAGCAATTCCACAAATTGATGGGCCAAGTGGGGATGGGATCCTCCATGACCTCCACCCTGAGTATAGGACAGGTGGTCCTCGCCTTCGTCACCTCCGTAAACGCCACCCGTCGTGAAGGGCGCGATTTCATCAGGAAGCAAATGCGCAAAATCAGGACACTCAACTTTCTCCGGAATTTCGGGCTCCGGCTTCTTCGCCGTATGAACCACAAGTGGCTCACCTTCGATCAAAGGCCATTCCACTGATTTATCCACACCATAGACTTCAAACGACTCTCGATACTGTCTCGCCACATCAAAGAGCGAACGATAAACAAGCCCCGAAAGATCACTGTCCTTAAATTTAATGTGACAACTCTGAATGGCGTAGGGCGACCCGTAACACTCGTGCATCTCCTCCGCGATCGTTCCCGATGCAAAGCACGAAACATACTCCGCTTCATGGCGACCCAGGCCCAAAACAGGTCCCACACAATGCGTCGCATAATGCATCGGCGGCAGCCCCGGCCAGTAACCCGGCCAGCCTTCCATGTCCTGTTGATGGGATGCTTTCAAAAACTGCAACTTTCCGAGCTCCCCCTTATCGTAGAGCTCCTTCATAAAGAGAAACTCCCGGGCGTAAACCACCGTCTCCATCATCATGTATTTCAAGCCGGTCTGCTGACAAAGCTCCACGATCTGTCGGCAATCCTCCACCGAAGTCGCCATGGGCACGGTGCAAGCAACATGCTTCCCGGCCTTCAAGGCCGCAATCGTATGCGCCGCATGATCAGGAATCGCGGTATTAATATGAACCGCATCGATCTCCGGATCAGCCAAGAGAGCGTTGTAATCATTATAGCGCTTTTCGATACCATACTTATCTCCAATTTCATCCAAGGTCGACTGCGTCCGCTGGCAAATAGCCGCCATATTGGCGTGCGGATGACGTTGATAAATGGGGATAAACTCGGCACCAAATCCCAGCCCGACAATCGCGATATTAATATTCTCGTTCGACATGAGGCTCAAACGCTAGCGATTCCACCCATCATTTTCTAGTGCAGGAACGATTATTTTGTGTATTAAAACGACATGCCGCGCCAAGACATCAAGAGGCGATGGGTTGAAAAACTCTGCCCTGGACAGGTTTCCGGGCTTTTTAACTACATGCCCGACACCCTCTATTTCGTCAAAGATCTCGAGCTCCGACTCATGGCCGGAAACCAGACCTTCGTGGAACGCTGCGGCTTTCAGTCCGAGGAAGAAATGATCGGAAAATCCGACCGCGAAATCTTCCCCATCGAAATGGCCGAGAAGTACATGAACGACGACCGCAAGGTCATCTCAACAAAGGAACCCCTCATCGACATTGTCGAACTTTTCCCCAACCAACTCGGCGCTCCCGAGTGGTTCGTGACCAACAAAATCCCACTCTTCGACCGGGATGGGAAAGTCGCCGGAGTCTGCGGCCTGGTCAAAAGCTTCGAAGGCGTCCGCACCTCACTCCAACCCTACCTCGATCTCCTCCCCGTCACCGAGTATCTTAAAAACAATTCGGCTTCCAAAGTCTCCATGCCCGACCTCGCCAAGAGCGTCGGCATGTCCGTCCGAAAACTCCAACGGCGTTTCCAGGACACTTTCAAAACCAGCCCGCAAAAATACGTGGGACGATTAAGAGTCCTCGAAGCCTGTGAACTGCTCGTCAACACCAAACTGCCTGTGACCGAGATCGCGCTTCAAGTCGGCTTCTACGATCACTCGGCCTTCTCTAAAAAATTCTCCGAACTCATCGGCATGTCACCGAGAGACTACCGCAAGCGACTCACACCAAACTAAGCTCTACCAACCGGAAGCTTTCGTGATAATCGCCGCCATTCAAATTGCGGCAACATTCATAACAAGCCACCCGGCCCTTATACCGGCGGACCCGGTCAAAGCTCGTCCCACATGAAGGGCATTGATAACGCCAACGTCGCTTCATTGATCTCGAAGGAAGCTCCAAACGATGCGTTGCCTTCTCCCCGGGGATACCGACATCAACACAAGCCCGCTGCCACTCGGGACCGTGCGCCAGGATACGTCGATTTCCATTCCGCTCGTAGGCCACCAAATGCGCCAACTCATGCAACATCGTCCGGCGAACTTCTTCCTGGGAAATATCTGGCAAACGCGGATTCAACTCAATCAAGGCCGTTGGCCAGGTCGCGCGCCCAGCACTCGAGCGCATCCGTCGATTCCAGCCCACGCTCACCCGCTTGGCCAAATCATCGAGACCCATTTCCAACAAGAGCTTGGTGCAGGTCTCGGTGAGACTTGTATCCATCCCCATCAGATGCGAGCAACACTCCGAAACACTCGGCTCCACATGCTCAGCCTGCTTCTCTTGCAGAAAAGCAAACTCGATTTGGCGGGCGGCATGAAACACGGGCTGGATTATTACGGAATACTTAAATATTTCAAGAACCTAAATAAAAAAAGTTTCCCCTTGTCCCTCGTCCCATGCCCCACAATCCTCCCAACCATCAATGGCACCTGAATTTAATCTCCTCGCGATCACTCTGATGCTCGTCCTCCTCCTCCTGTGGAAACTCGATTTCATCGCAACCATTCTCACCCTCAAAAACCTCCGTCCCGAGCTCCCCGAGGAATTTCAAGGAGTCTGGGACGACGAAAAATATGCCAAGGCCCAGCACTACGAACGCGCCCAGGCTAGCTTCGGAATCACTTCCTCGATTTACTCTCTCACCATCCTTCTCGTCTTCTGGACCATCGGCGGCTTCGGCTGGCTCGACACCCTTGTCCGCGCTTGGGGATTCGGAAATGTTGTCACCGGACTCTGCTACATCGGCCTGATGTATCTCGGCTCCTGGCTCATCTCTTTACCCTTCGACATTTACCACACCTTCGCCCTCGAGGAACGATTCGGATTTAACAAAACAACCCGCGCCACTTACATCGGCGACCAAATCAAATCACACCTCATGATGGCCCTCATCGGCCTCCCCATCATGGCCCTCATTCTTTGGATCTTTTACTCGGTCGACAACGCCTGGATCTTCGCCTGGCTGAGCTTCACGGTCATCTCGCTTGCCCTCACCTATCTCGCACCTTCGTTGATCCTCCCACTCTTCAACAAGTTCAGCCCGCTCGAAGACGAAGAGCTCAACAAGTCCATCCAGAGCATGGCCAAAAAATGCGACTTCCCGCTCACGGAAATCTCCGTCATGGACGGCTCGAAACGCTCCTCCAAATCCAACGCCTTTTTCACAGGCTTCGGAAAACGGAAAAAGATCGCGCTCTACGACACGCTCATCGAGAGCCAAAGCACCGACGAACTCGTCGCCGTTCTCGCTCACGAAATTGGACACTTCAAAAAGAAGCACATCGTGCAGCGCCT
>NHEN01000039.1 GCA_002172625.1 Verrucomicrobiaceae bacterium TMED86
GCCTGCAGTCAGAGCGAAATCCAACACGGACCAAGTGGCCAAACGGGGGAGGGTGCGAGCTCGAACCCCCCCGCAGTGCAGCCAAGGCGGGAAGGGAGTGCCTCGGCCCACGACATTGGATGCAAGGGATTGATGGGGTCGCGGGCAAGAGGCGCCACCAAATCAAGCTCCAAACACCCCACTGCGAGGCACCAGGGGAAAGACAAGAAGAAACCTAGCAGTAAGTGTGTTAAGGGTCGAAGATGCCCCACACAGAGGTCCATTGTGGAAGCTTTTGCTGGCCAACGCCAAAAGTCGCCACAGAATCGCAACAGCCCACCAATGGGGCAATGCGATACTCCAATGCGAATGGAAGGAGACACGCAGAGCGGGCCGATTCGAAAGGCGGTACTAGGCATCAAGGTCAAGGCTGATGGTACCTGTGCGCCTGGAATCAGGTGTGTAGCATGTGGCAAGTGGAACGCGACATGTCGGGCGGGCGAGGACCCACTTTCGTTCGTTTGCGACACGAAATGCTGGAGAAGATGGTGGCAGCAAGGAGTTGTGCGGACACCTGGAGGGAACGGTAAGCGCACGAGAAAACCCGAGTGCACAGACCAAGATGAAGCAACACCCTCCCCTTCACCACCCGACATGGCGTGTACCGGATGCGGTAAGAGGAAAGGAGCGCACCCCTGTGAGCGATGCTGGGGAGTGTGGTACTGTACGCAGGCCTGCCAGCGTGATCACTGGGTAGCACATCAGAGTCGGTGCACTCAAGGACCGTGGTGCGTGACGTGTGGTAGCGAGGATCAACAGGTGTGGTGCAACGGCTGCAACAAGGCGGCATATTGTAGTCGGGAGTGCCGTGGCGCGGATCGTAATTGTCATCAGGCACGATGTGACGGCAGATGGGAGGAGGATTCTGCTAATGAAATTGGTGACAGTACCACGGCGGGTAAAGAAAAAGGCGCACGTGGAGACGGTTTCGTGGGTTCTCAGGGAATGGGGCAGGAATCAAAAGTTCGAGCAGCTCGCCACCAGCGGCTACGGCCTCAGGAGCGAGAACTTGAGGCGTCACCCGGCGAAGAGGTAGCGAGTGATGCCCAAGGCCGGCACAAGGACGCGCTGGTCCGAATGGTGGAAGAGCGACGACGTTCAGATGTGATGGAAGCCACGAGTAACAGCGACGCGGCAGCCAGAACAGCTGAGAGGCTACAGGTGGATCAGGCGGCGCTCCAATGCGCCCTTGAAAAACTCAATGAACCAGCATGGACACCCCCCACGGATATGAGCCTACAGAATGATCGGAGATGGGCGAGGACAATGCTGCGACCCCTCTTGAAAACAATGGCGTCACGGCGGGTTGACAGATTACTAACTGAGTGGGGACAAGATAGAGCACTTGACATAGTTGTACATGGCATACCAGCTGACAGTGCAGTACAGGCTGTCAATCTCCTCTCTAGTGCCGGCCTTAAGGTGATTAGCAGGCGAGAATGCCCGCGAGCATTCCAGATACACACGACACGTGAATCCGCTTGGAGGAGGACCACACTGCGGGTGACAGTAGAAGTGAATGACGCACTGCGGCACACGTGGTCTGGAAGGCAGCGTGTCGGGGGTAACGAAGTCATCTGTGAGCGAGCCGATCGGGGGCAGGAGGAGGACGAAGAGTGGCATCGTACGGCAGTTCTAAGGCCACCCCACGCCTACGCCAGTGACCTATTGCAACAATGGTGTAGGGCTTGGCGACTTGTCGGGCTTTCGGAACTCGAAATGCGGGAGATAATAATCTGGTCGACCCAAAACAGCATGCCAGAATGGCGGATTGATGAACTACTGGTTTGGTCACCTGGACCACCGCGTCTCCTGCACCAGGTTTGGGCGGGGACGGGAGCGATGCAAGGGCAGATTCGATTGCGAGGGGAGCACATTGCTGCCCAGCACCGGAACTCACACCTTCTGCGGAATGCGCATGCGGTTGGGGGACGCAGGGTGTTTGAAACACGTTGTCCGAACAGCGACCATCACCTCCCGCGGGGGACGATGCGAAGGCAGAGCATGGTACAGATTCAGATCGGGTTACCGAGGAATGCACCCCCCGTGCACTCAGCACCAGACCCCCTCAAGAGCGAAGAAAGTGTGCTCACAAACGCACCGATCTGGGAGCAGACCGGGCAGCTCAGAGCGATGTGGGAGCCGATGATTCCGGGCAGTGATTGGGAGGCGATGAGCACGGTATGTATCCGGTTCAAGCAAATTCGATCTCTAGGAAACGAGAACGAAGAGGCGATGTCAAGGAGGCAGGTACGTCAACGGCTGGTCTGCATGCTCAATGAGATTCAGAAAGTGTGCCGACTGGATAACAGGCCGTTCGAAGACTCTGACGTATGCTATGCCGCGGTGACGAGCGCGTGTGGCAACATGGATGGTCTAATTGCACTCCAGAAGCGCGACCGAACTCTTATGGAGGATGACACCCTAGTAGGCGCAGTGCTCGGGTTCTACATCGGCAATGACGTGAGAACGCCAACAACCAGCAGGCACAAATGGTGCCCGATATCAGGCAGAATGGGCGAAACAGCCTGCGGAGTATCCTCCATCACGGCAGCCCACACGTGGGGAGGGTGTATGCGACGACAACTTAGAATGGGAACGCAGCGTGCGGGAGAGCCCACGTGGCGGATACGAGACCCCAAGGAAGGCACGGTGCGTCGCATCCTGGCACTGGTAGGTGGTCGAGGGGACAAGATCGCTCTTCTCGCTCGGCTGCGCACGACTCCTTGGACCAGGAAGAAAACAGTCATGGCCAGAGGAGAGCCCACCAGGACGCATGTCGATGAGGCAGCAACAGGCACAAGTCGCCCTGCGTGGCCGCCCATGCCAATGAACCCGGACAGCAACGCGGAATCCGAGCATGATGTCAGAAGGCGATGGTGCTGGGCACTCGAAGACTGGGAGCAAGAGTGGGTGCAGAGCCTTTCAAGCAGGATGGGGGATGCAGGACACCAACAGCAGAGAGGCTGTCGGTCCATGAAGAAGGTGTGGCTTGGGATGCAGGGAGACCGAGCAGGGGTTCGAGCTGTAACTGGCGACTGGGTGCCGCGGATCGGAGTAGGGCGTGAAATGGCGCGGGTGGGGACTCAAATGCACTTGCAGGAGGCAATCCGAAGTGGTACTTTCGAAACCTTCATGCAGGAATTAAAGGAGCAAGGCCATGTGGGTGTGGCCAACGAGGGGCTTCGGATATGGGAAGACATACGAAGGCCCACTCTCGGAGTAGATCAGAATGACCTACGAGACCGCACGCGTGTATGGAGAGGCTGGCTAGACTGGGAGGTGCAGATGGCGAGACCGCAACTCCAAGCCAACGTCACCACGTGGAATGTTGGTCCCCTGGGGTATGAGGCGTCCAAGGAGCAACTTCGCAGGACTCTGGGCGAGGGGAGAGCGGTGCTCATGATCCAGGAGCTATGCTTCCCTCTAGGAGCGCAAAGACGGGTAAAGCGAGAACTGAATGATCTTCACCCTGATTACATTTGTCTCTTGGAAACAGGGAAGGAAAGTCTCACGGATGACTGTTGGGACACCACAGCCTACGGGTGGAGAAGCCCGTGGCATTTGCGTAAACACTTTGCGGTCGCCTCCTTCTTTCACAAGGGGGTCTTCAAGTCGGTGCAACGCCTGGAGTGGGACACGGAAGGCAGTACCAGAAAGCTCCGCCACATGACCCGGGGGAGGGTGCTGTGGGCCGAGGCGATCACGCATGGAGGCAAGAAGTTGCGCACTTTCAACATTCATCAAGCCACATCGAGCCACCTAGACCTGCAGAACCGGGTTTGGCAAATCCTGAAAAAACATATCCTCGACTCAAAACATCATATGATGCTGTTGGGAGGAGACTTGAACGCCAACGCTGGAGGTGTGAGAGAAGGATACGCAGTATCGACTGAGCATCGCATGCGCCAGGTGGACACGCTGCTGGCAGACCTGGTGCGAGAGACGGGAGGACGCATGATTTCACCAGCAACTATGTCCTGGAAACAGGACGGCGGGTGCAAGGGGGCGAGGCTGGATCATGTAGTATGCTGGAACATGGCAGTGCACGAAAGTGGGGCACCAGTAGGTCGGGAGTGGCGACAGGCTGGGAATCTCGCGCCAGAGGGCGCGCAGGAGTTAACACACCAGAAGTTACAGCTGATATTGGAACAGTACACTAAGGCAGGGAGGCTGGCGGAGCAGGCTGAGCGGGAGGACGCGCAGGAATTAACACCTCAGCAGGCGCAGTGGGTCCGGGAGAGAAGCATTTCCCTCTCACAAGACGATTGGGCGAGGTTGGACATGGAGACGATAAGCCCACAGTGTGCAATACGAGTAGGGGAAAGTTTCTTTCAACCAGCAGTGTATGGGAGGGCAGATTGGACGGGGGCTCCTCAACATGATCATGCGAAGGTGAGCGTCTCGATAGCACGCGACGTGCTGAAGTTTGAACGCGAACAGCAGGCAACCCATCAGCGTGCTCGTCGAAGGAGACCGCGGTTGGACGATTGGAAGAAGATAGCACCTGATCTAAATGCAACCCTGCAAGAACGCGTGTTGACACGCCAAACTGCAATCCGTGAAGGCAAGATCGATACCGGCGAAGCAGTACAGCAGACGATGAAAGAGCGGGTGCAACTAGAGGAGCAATTGCTAGCCCCAGTGGTCAAAGCTCGATCGCACCAGCAGCGCAGGGGGCCGCACCGCAACCATGAGCAGATAGCACTCATGCGAGACATAGCACGGGCGGAGACCGCCCTTCGGGAAGGACCGCAAGGGGACAGGATTACAGCAGCTCAGGGACTGTGTCTACGAGACCTCGACTTCTCGGCCCTCGGACAGCTGAGTCGACAGGAGGAGCTCGCGGTGACGGCCTCAGCGCACTGGAAGAGCTTGCTTGAAGAACGAGTTAGAGTCAGCAAAGAAGCCCTTTGTTCGCTGACGCAACAGCAGGTGCACGAAAGCCGTAGGGAGATGGACCGACGAGCACGTCGTGCCTTTGAAAACGAGCACAAAGGCCCGAGCAAGTTCACTGGAAAGCAAGGCAGCAGTCATCAACCGGAGCTGCTGCGCTGGGCCGTTCCAGTAGGCTTGCAATGGGTGTCCAAAGGGAGCACACAGGAAGTAACTGAAGCTCAGGACAGAGCGCGAGAGATACGGCGGAGACACCCGGATGCAACAGTCAATGTCGAATCGGGCGAGGTGTGCGTAGCAATCGTCCAGGTCGGGGAACAGGGAATGGAACGAGCACTACTAAGGGTCCAGAAGGCGTGTGCGACATGGGCAGCGAGATATGTAAAACACAACCCATCAGACTTCATTGCTGACGTTCGAGAGGTGGTCAAGGCCAGGAACCTAGATGCGAAGAGTGTGGTGGATCTGCAGGCCCTCGCGAGCGAGTCAGCGCAGAGAGTGACCAGGAAGGCCCTCCAGCATGTTGGGGACGCGTCCATAGGCACGGCAGGACTGCGCGGAGGGAACGAGTTGCGCTGGACCTCGAGTGGGCCCCACGCGTGTGAGGACATGGAATTATGGCTTGAGCATCTCACTGGGTCCGACTCGGAGCCTGCGCCATTTCACCTTGAGTGGGATGAGGACGGCTTGAGTATCACTCACCCCCTGACTGACGGACGGGCGGAAAGAGATGAGAGAGCAGCAGAATGTGCGGCAGGAGCTGTTGCCACCCCAGGGATGAAGTCGCAAGGATGTGCGGTCGACAACTCGAGGACTCAAAGGGCTCGGAGAACCCTGCGGAAATCGGAAACACGAGCAGGCGATACACCGTTCGGGCTCATCACTGTCCTAAAAGATGGACCGCCAACAGTGCCAGGAAGCAACCACGAGGGTATAGTAGTGCTAACGGCGACAGTACAGGACTTGGCAAGAGTAGATGAACTCATTCAAGAAAGCCAGACGTGGGGTACAGAGCATCTCGTCAGCCGGCAGATTCTCCTTCACGAAGGTCCGTGGAAGGATCAGAACATGGCAATTGCGTGGGAACTGTATTTCCAAGCCCAGGGACTTGCTCCGCATGCGTGGTGTGGTACGAGTGGATGCGCGAGACGTCAGCCGCTGGTCATTGCTACGCAGCCTCTAGCGGACGACGGTCGAGCATCTCATACACAATCAGCGTCCCAAGGTCAGGACCGATCCGAACCACGGCGACGCCAGCTCGCAGGTTTCTGCGCCCACTGCTGGCAGCGGGTAGGGCTGAGAACAGGACGAGAGGATGTGGCTAGCATTGACTTCATGAAATCCAAGCGCGTCTTCACGAAAGCAAACAAGATTGATCCGAAGGCAAGGCTTCGCGGACCTGTCACGGAGAATGAGTTTCAGAAGTTCGTAGATAACTACCTCAAGAATAACAAAGCCCCGGGCCCGGATGGTGTCACGAACGAGTGTGTCAAGACAATGTCGAAGGGGGAGCTCGACATTCTGCGTACATGGGCAAATGAGATCCTGGCGCACGGCAAAACCAGACTCATGACGGTCGAAGAGATGAATGGCACGATCAGCCTACTTCACAAGGGGGGGGACTCTGATGATCGACCACGAGATTGGCGCCCGGTTGTCCTCTTGAACTGCACCAATCAACTGGTCATGCACATCTTAAACGCTCGCCTCCGAGAGATCGTGGAGAGAGCGGGTATCCTGGAACCGGGCCAAGCAGGCGGTCGACAGGGCAGAAGTACCGACATCAACTTGGCGAAACTGGAGTGGGTCACACGGGAAGCACTCTCTCAGGGCAAGATTGTGTATAGAATTGACGTGGACTTCACGAATGCCTTCAACGCGATGAGCCAGGCGGCCCTATGGCAAGTGATGGAGGCGTATGGGATCCCGGACGTGGACCTTTTAAAGGGACTGTATGACAACTCGACAGTGCGGCTCTCACCGAATGATGCCTCAAGCGCTACGATTGTCTTTGACACGGGTGTAGCTCAGGGGAGCGCTCTGTCCCCGTTACTTTTCCTCATCTTCATGAACGCGTTGTTAGGCCTCTTAACGGAGACCGGGAAAGAACTGAACATATCTCACGGGTTGGAAAGTAATAGGGCACGACGACGTCAGGGGCAGGGCGTTAGGGTGGGAGCAGGTGTAGGTCAATTTAACTCCATAGGATTTGTGGATGACCTGTCCCTGTTCGCTCAGTCACGAAGCGGAGCTCAGGCACTACTCAATGCAGTCCAGATGTTCGAGGAATGGAGCGGCCTCCGAGTGAACCAGAAGAAAACGTGTGCCATGATCATTGGAAGGGCTGATCTGCAGGGACAAGACGGCGAGCCACTATCTTATCATGGGCGCCCAATCTCGATGTTACCCTCGAGTTCGCCAGTCAGATACCTAGGGCTGTGGGGGACAGCGTGCGGTGACATGGAAGAGACAAAACGCAGAATTCTGGAAAAGACACGGAATGCCCGGGACATGATTGAACATCATCCCCTGACACCAGAACAGGCCGTTGAACTCTTTGTTAGCGTGGGGGTGGGAGCATTTCGATACTCAGCGGCCCTGGTGTCCTGGACAGCGGCAGAACTGGGCGAGCTAGAAAAGCTGTGGGTGCAAGCGTATAAGAGGGCATGGCTATTACCGTTATCCACAGCATCAGATATCTTCACCCTACCTCAAGAGGAAGGTGGTCTGGGATATCCCCGACCACTTGGAATCATGGCCCAAGAACTATGCCGACACCTTCAGCGGAGCATTAAGCATGATGACGTCGCCAGGCAAATCTCGCAATGGGAATTAGACCAGACGTTAGAAAGGTGGGCATGCGCCTCACTACATGACCTACAGCAGGAGATGAAGCTGTGGAAGTGGGACCAGACACTGGGAACGAAATGGGCAAGAGTAGCCAAGTGCATGCAACTCTTGAACATGGAGATTGCTTGGCACCCGACTGTGACTGAGCGAAGTGAGACAGGCGGGACGAGTTGGGCAGAGGCTACGCGCGAGCTTCGTAGGCTCCGGAGTCGAATAGAGGCCATGGGTGGGTGTAGATCCTCATGGGAAGAGGGCATATGGCACATGGAGAAAGAGCAATGGAGACTGGTCTGGGATGGAGAGGCGGCCTTCTGGGAAATGGCTCCGAAACTTCTAGCGGCGGGACATACATGCGTAGAGGATATGGTCCAATGCGCGTATGCAAATGGTGGCGAGACAAAGAAAATACCACTACTAGCAAGGGTCAAAGCGGAAGAAGGCACCCAGACGGTACGGATCCTTGTCGAGCGAGGGTTAACAGACGACACGGAACGAACACGACACACTGTGCAGCGGTGGCTGGACATGGTAGATTGGAGAGCAGTCAGCGTGGGAAAAACGACGGCCCGACTGAAGCAAAGCGTCAAGTGGTACCTGAAACGTGATGCAGGGCAAGTACGCGCGAGTCACCCAGCACGCACTTGGGTCGAGGGCCAAGAGGCACGCATGGCAGCAGGAGCGAGTACCAACGAAGACCTGGACGCCAGGAAGTGCTCGGAGCTGTTACGAAAAGCACTTCAAGCGGGGCAGGGGGAAGAAGGTGCGAACACTCAACGGGAGGAATCGAAGGTGGTGGCTGCGATCAACCCAGGATGTCGCCCAGACATCGCTACAAAGGGTGTACTCCGTCTGGTCAGAATGGCCAGCGTGAACAAGGCAGAGACAATTACACTCATGAAACTCGTCAGACCCTGGCTACCGCCGGGCTGGGGCGCAGGATGGCAAGAGCTGGTCGCTGAAGCAGTCAAGTCGGAACCAAGCATGCACGCAAAACTAATCTCCGATTTCATTGACGAAAGGTGCACGACGTGCCCCTGTTGCCAGACGAGGTTCACAGCGAGGTGTCGAGGGTGCGCGATGAAGTGGTGCACGAGATGTACCACGGAGGAGAAGGGGTGTGAGGGATGTGACGGCAAGGCCAGCAGGGTGCCAGAGGCAGGGATGGCGGAGGTTGTGGTGCAAGCAGGACTTAAGAACAAGAAACTAGCCAATGGAACGAGGGCGGTGAATGTGCATAATTTGGGAAGCCAATTTGTGAGCGAAGTGCTAGATGTGCGACGCACGCCTGAGGTGAATCAGCGGGCGGGGAAAGAAGGGGAGACCCTTCAATTCCTAGCACAAGTGCGAGGATGGCAGGGGGTTGAAGCATCAGCGAGAAAGGAGCGGCTTCTCAACTTGAATGACCTAAATCTGGGGATCGAATTAGAACGGGAGGCAGGCACTGACATATTCCTCATCCCGAAGGAACATTATCCTCAAGCGATGCCAGATAATGATGACTCAGGATGGTGGTACCGTGTCAGAGAGGTAAGGCGGTGCAGACAGTGCACAGTGTGCGGCCGGCGAAAAGTGCAAGGGGAATTCACAAGTGATGACTGGAGCAAGCAACACCCTGCCAAGTGTCGTCAGTGCAAGGGTGATAAACCGCACTCAATGATCAGCGAGCCTGGAAGAAGAAAGCACAAATTGGCCATAGGTGTCAGCCGAGCAGGGCACAGCAGGTGCCAACAACACCCAGCCGCACATGGAGCCGAGGGAGCCGAGGGCGCGGAATCTGTGGCATACAGACGGTCGAAACGAATGAGGATACAAAAACGTGAAGACCTAATGGACCGGGATGACTCGGCGTCGGAGGCGGACGTACAGGATGATGAACGGGAACTGTATGGGGTCTGGACGTGCGCCCTAATGTCACCAGCCGACCCTAGATTCATAGGACGAGGCGACGACAGTAGCGGCGGAGAGGTAGCCTATACACTGGAAGAGATGCGAACCCTGCTTCAAAGTCAACCAGGGGAGATGAGCATCTGGCTCACCACGAGGCAGATGGGATGGTCCCTCTCTCCGGAATACAGCGAGATCTGGAATGCACGGGATGAGATGGAAGGCAAGCCAACTGCGAGGGGGCTTGCACCAGCGATCTCGACATACATCAGAGGGCTTAGCGAGGAAATCATCAGTTCGGCGGACCAGGACAGGCAAGCGATCTTCATGGAGGCGCGGCTTCTTGATCAAGCATGGGGCATATGGGATGACGAGGAAGCGGCCAGCGAGGACAGGCAGATGCGGATGCCGGAAATGCCTGAGGGAAATGACGACATTCGACATCATGTAGAGGCCATTATCACTAGACATCGCAGAGAGTGGGAGCCCCCGTCACACCCGCTAGTGCAGAATGATCCTCAGCTGCTCCCGGATGGTGGGCTAACGCCACAAATCGGCTGTGATTTCTTCCTCGATGAGAGAATTCCACGAGACGCGCGGGGACAAGGATATGTGGCGGTGACAGAAACCTCTCTGCTGTGGAAGGAGTGTGCAACGGCAGATGTTTTCACGTATCAAGGATTGACATCGTGCCTGGAACCGGATCAGACATGGACGGTTATGGGCAGCGTGTGGCACTCTCTGCGGAGGCGGACTGAGCGCTCAGAAGAGGACCTCAGAGCTTTGATTCATGGGGAGGCTGCCTACCAGGACAAGCTTGAAGCGGCGGGGTACCGGTCACCATCGTGGCGAATCTTACGAGCCTTGCAAGGGTTACAGGCAGCCAATCAGTTACAAGGGGAGTCAGCGGTGTCGGCACCCCCCTTCTTTAGGAGTGCCGGACGTGGACAAACGAGTTTCTGGGGGAAGCCCAGTGGACCCACCGTTTTTTTGTGGGAATCTCTGGATGAAGAAGGGAAGAGAGCGTGCGAAGAGGCCGTGCGCTCGAGGAAAGACTGGGTAGTGTGGAGTCGCACAAGACCAAAACAAAAAGGAGAGCAAGCACAAGCACACGCAGTGGCAGGAAAAGCCGTCTTTGCAGGCAAGGTTCGATCAGCTCAAGGCGATCAGCAAATTGAGGGTGCTGATGAGTTGTCGGATGGGGAGCTGGAGGAGGAACAAACTGGAGATGAAGCGCGGAAAGGAGGGACGTGCAGACGAAGGGGATGGTGGAAGGCAGGAAACATCGCCACGAGTGCATGCCCAGCAGGCATGACGGCATGGGTGCATAAAGAATGTACCACCATCGATCAGCGGGCTATCATGAACCTACGGCAGGCATGGGACTGTGCGGAGGAGAAAGATGAATGCACGGTATCAATGACGGGACTAGAACGAGACTATTGGCTGGGCTCGGAAGCGGGCAGGGTTGGTAGTTACGAGTTTCAAGGGGCTGTTTTTGGGATTGATGGGTCGAATCACGAAGGGTGCATGGGGTCAGGGTGCTGCAGGCTAGGCATGCCAGAAGCAGACCAGCGAGTTAGGGTGGGCAGAGAGGAGGAAGGCACGAGCTCAAATCGTCCGGAGCTGGGAGGAGTGGTATTAGCACTCAAGCAAGCAGAACTCAGCGAAGACGTACTCATACTGTGCGATAACGAGTCGGTGTTGAAAGTGATCAAAAAGTGGATAGGGCAAGGGGGGCGCGCCACGCTAGCTGATGCACCGGACGCCGACATACTGCGCGAAATCCTGGAATTGCTGCGAGCAAGAATCGAAGCAGGACGGGCAACGTTTTTCGTAAAGGTCAAGTCACATCGGGGAGAGCCCATGAATGAGAGAGCGGACACCTTGGCTGAGGAAGGTAGAGCGAGGCCTGACGAGGAGAAACGGTGGGACGCCAGGACAGACCGGATGACCTTCACAATCACGCGACAGGGCACCTCGAAGACGTCGGTGTGGACAGATAGCGTCAGGAATGCATTCAGGAAACAGGCCGGGCGATCAAAGACACAGGACATGTATGAACAGGCGGCGAGAAACTGGTCCCGAAGAGTGTGGTACCCCCGGGACCAGAGATGGATGCAAGCAACTAAAGCGGGACGGAGAGCTGCCAAGAGTGGGAAATTCAAAGATGAGCAGGCATGGGGAAAAGAGTGTTTTGAAGATTTGGAGCGCAGAGATCTTGGAAAGCCCGCCACGACCACATGGACCACAGACTTCCTCGTTCGTGGTGGTGAGAGTCGTGAGGAGTTAGGCAAGTGGCTCAGAAATCGTGCGGTTCCTTGGAAACGGAGACGACGTCTCATACAGGTAGTAACGGACACTTTCCCGTGTGGGCAGTGGCTGCACAAGATTGGTCGCAGGTCGACGGCCGAATGTGAATTATGCCGGCGAATCAAAGAAATGACAGATGGAAACACTCAAGGAGATGTACCGGTTGAGAGCATAGGTCACATACAAAGTGCGGGGTGCTTAGGCCAGAGTGAGGTGGTCACAACGGCACACAATGAGTGCATCAGGGGCCTCATAGGGGATCTGCAAATGCATCGCAAGAAGAGGAGCAATCTTACGTTCTTGACGATGGAATCGGAGCACACGATCAATACCTTATGGGAGCAGGACGGATGCAGTGAGATCTGTTCCAAAGAGGAGTTATGGGAGGCGGCAAAGGAGGTTGAAATGTCAATCCCGCTGGGGGATAGCGATGACGTGCCACCGGAATGGCAGTACGAAGAGAGATTCTGGCGGCGACGACTGGATGGCATAGCGCTGGACACTGTCAAGAAAAGATGCTACCTTCTTGAGTTCAAGAGAACGAGAGACCGTAGACTCTCGTACGAGGAAAAAGCAGCAGCGGTAGCAATCAAGCAGTACAGGAGCCTGATGAGCGGACTTAAGGCGATCGGGCCACAGCAAGGGTGGAAGGTGGAGCAACTGGTGTTCGTAGGGGGGACATGCGGGTCTGTCAACGAGGAAACGTTTAATACTAACCTTGAATTGTTAGACATACCAGCGGGCAAGCGGAACCACCTGCGGCAGAGAATGGCAAGGAGACTTTTAGAAGTACAAGACACAGTGCTACGAGCGTACTTTGCGCAGAAGTATGGGGAAAAACCGACACGGGGAGGGGAAGAGGGCAGCACAGCGAGGCCGGGAGGACTCGCACACCTAGGTGCCGATGTGTACGCGTGAAGGGACGGAAGGAGGCTCGGGCAGACAATTGTCTGGGGGGAGTTAAGGAGGGCGCAAGTGAGTTCATCTAACGATGATCGAGGTTGGAATGTGAGTCCACCTGCGGGTGGTCAAATCAGGTCATACACCTTCGGCCCTTTTGCAGCGGAGGCGATGTTACGCGAGCGCAAGGCGATGAAAGTGGTGAAGGATATGGATGGGAAGGGGCTTTGAGGTTAGGAGTGTGGACGAGCGAAACGTGAAGAAGGGGAGCAACGTGAAGCCGTCGTGAAGAAGGAGGCTGAGGAGTAGGTCAAGGGAGGACAGGAGCCGATGTCGACTGTCGACGGGGAGCAGGGAGCAATCGGGTAGGGTAGTGACGGAACTATTTGTACATAAGGTGTCGATGATTGTGTAGGAGGTATGTAGCAGGCTGGTCAGAAGTGAGCAGCACCAGCCTGCACCTGGCCTTGGTAAGAGAACTAGGGCCAGCGGGCGTGCAGCAGAGTAGAGCACTGCATGCCCAATCCCGCTCGGGAGGAGGCCGTGCCGGGAAGGGTAGTAGGGCGACTAACCTCATGTCAGGTAAGACATAGGAACGCCAGAAGGAGGGAGCCGATATGAGGCTCGAGGAGATCAAAGGAGAACTTCACCTTTGTTCGATTATCACTTTTTGTGAATGCACTTACGAGTGTAGTGGTTACTGAACAAGTACCAATAAACACCAATCTCGTCGTTTGCTTGGGCGTAGGATGCGGCTGGCAGTCCTCTTGTCAAGATGCGCACTTTTATCCACGCTGTCCCGCCTCTGGCCCATACCGACCGGCGAGGCGTTTCCAAATTCATTATCCCTTTTCTTCAGAATCGAGCCAGGCCGCGTCTTAGAGGAAGCTGCTTTCAGAAAAATGCACATGCACGTGCAGCGCGCATGATAGGAGCACGGAAATCTCTGATCAATCTCTCGCTTCTGCAGAAAAAAAACCCACATTGCATCAAACCATTTTCCACACAGCC
>NHEN01000040.1 GCA_002172625.1 Verrucomicrobiaceae bacterium TMED86
ATGATCTGAGGTCTAATCATAATGATCAACTCACTCCGGTCTTTCGTTTCACTATCGGATCCAAATAACCTTCCAATCCCAGGAATCCGGCTCAGGACCGGAACACCATTTTTGGTCTCTCCGGTTTCTTCGGTAATGAGCCCCCCCAGAATTACCGCCGAGCCATCTTGCACCGTAACCGAAGTTGTAAGCTCCTCGGTGCTAATATCAGGAACTCTCAATTCGCCAATTGTACGAAGTTGTCCCACGCCATCTTTCACGATGGAAATTTCAAGCGTCACCTCATTATCTGAGTTGATCAACGGTTGGATCTCAAGCTCCAGAACAACATCACGATACTCAACGTTGGTAGTCGAACCATTGACGTTTCCGCCAGTGAAGGTGCTGGATGGCACGGCAATTCGTTGACCTGAGGAAAGATTGGCAACCCGATTATTTCGAGTCGTCAGAATCGTGCGATTGAGAGTTCGGAAGTTGGTATTACTTTCCAGAGCATTAACGAGACCCCCAAAACCATCTCCGATCGTGCCATAGAGTGAGACTCCCTGACCAGCCCCTCCCCTAGCAGCTAACAGGCCGCTCAGGTTCTCAATGTTCCCAGCATCAATCACCGAAGGAATCCCGAACGAAGTATTCCCGGCGAAAAAGCTCGATTTAGGGTCCTCGAGAATCTGAGCCAACTCGATTCCGAAGTTGTGTTCGTCTGTCAGACCATAACTTCCCACGACTGCGGAAAGCGCGACCTGTTGGGCCGCAACATCAAGGTCTCGCACAAGATTCCCAATCAGTTCAATATGATGTGGCGGACCATTTACAATGATACTATTCGAAACGTTATCTCCCACCAGGTGGGTCTTTCCAATCAAGAGCGATTCCGGAGCTGTCGGAATGTCCTGAGCCTGAATATTGGTTCGGCTGCCACCTCCACCAGCCCCGCCCGTTGTGCTGTTCCGGCTTGAAGAATTGGTCTGGGTGCTTCGACTATTATTCGTCTGGGTTGGAAGACGGCGGCTGCTATTAGCCCCCCCGGCTGATGATCCGGAACTCTGGCTGAGAGTAGCCGTGATAGAATCTTGGGCAGCCTGTAAAAACTCACCCACACGAACATAACGAAGTTTGAAAACCGCGCTATTTTTATGGCTACTGGCAATATCAAAATTCTTCACCAAGGCCTCCACTGCAATCAACTCGGCGGGACGCCCGACGAGTAGAATTCGATTGGTGCGACTATCAGGAATAATCTTGATGGGAATATCCTCGCCGGCACCACCAACAACACCGGTGGTTCCGGGAGCCGGCGGCGTATTGGTCCGGGTAGTTCTCGTGGTCGAACGATTACCTCCCTGCTCGTTGTAGATTTCATTGAGTCGTTCCGAAATTTCATCAACATCAGCAAAAACAACTTCAACCCAGCGTTCCCCAATGGGGCTACTCACATCAATGTCCTTTTTAATCTTAATCAACTGCCTAATGAGAGCTGAGTTCTCGGTGATCAAAAGTGACGACGCATTGGTCACGGCGGAAATTTTTCCTGAAGCGCTTAATTGCCCCACAGCCGACTGAAAAATCTTCTCAGCTTCCTCCGGCTTGAGGTGATCAAAGAACATCTTGTAGGTCACCAACTGATCTTCGGTGGGGAGGTCGAGAGGGTCAGTAATATAAGCCATCGGGACATTCCCCGGGTTAGTAATTGGTCCCGAAGGCATCAGTCGGACCAACTCCGGGTCCAGAGGATCCGGAAGGATCGCCAGCCCCTCCATCAAGAGAGCCATTTTAAGTAACTTGGCAACATCCCCATTGGTCAGAGGACCACGTTGGACAAAGAATACTTCGGCCTGAGAGGCCTGGGAACTCATGATAACCCGCTTTCCAGTGTGATCTTCATAGAGCTGCGCTGCTTCCAGTCCAGTCAGGACAGGATGCTCAAGCGCAGCCCCTTCAGGCACAACAATGGCATCAGGGTCGAGATTCTTGGCACGGGCCGCCACTGCACCGGGTAATGCCGGCTTAATTTCCGGAACGGGAGCCGGGACAGCAGGAGCACCAGGAGGCACAGGGGCCTCAGGGGCCTCAGGCGCGGGAGGTTCCTGGGCCGAAGCGATGAGAGTCAGGCCAATTAAGGCAGTCAGGGAATATTTCATACGATAAAGTGATTAAGTAAATGATTGGGCTCTTTATTTAGGTCGGGGCACGTAGCGCACACGGCTTTTCTTAGGTGGTGTCGAGGTCCCCTTTGTCCCGGTTGAGCCGGTGGTTGGTCTTGATCCGGAGGCAGAGGGAGGACTTGGTTTCCCAGTGCTTTTACTTGGAGTGCGGGACCCACCGGGGATCGGCGGTTTACTTTGGCTCGTCGATCCCGGACGCGGTGGCTGCTTGCTGCTGGTCTTGGAGCTCTTGGAACTCTTGGTCGGACCGGCAGCCCGCTTCACCACGAGGAATTTGGGGTCATATTGCACCCAGCCTCGATGCGGGCCTTTTTGAAGATGCACTTCGGTATTGAGGAAACTCCGGGCCATTTTGACCTCGAGAATCGCAAAACCCAATTCGTTGGCATCCGAGCCTGGAATCTCGACCCGCTGAGCCCGATCCTTAGAATTCACCACGGTGACAATCTGGCTGTCCTTATATTTCCGAACGCCCATAAGCACCCAGTCTTCGAGGTCGTTCTTAACTTCTTCCTTCTCCTCCACCGGCGGAGGATCGGTGAAGGGAGAACTTCTCCAGAGGTCATAATAACGGCTGGGAATATAGGTCTCCGGCGGTTCATCGGCCTGGAGAGTGGCTGCGGTCACGGCGCAAAAGAGAAGGCTGAGAAGTTTCATAGGATTATACAGGATTATTAGGAGCGGCGAGGATGATAAATTTCTCCACCTCCACTTCGATATCGATACGGGTCAGATCGTTGGTCTGTGGCTTCATGATCAATCTGGTGATGACTTGAAACTGGCGGGGTTGGTGCACGCTCATGATCCACTGCTGGACCTGTTGCTCCATTCCGGTGAGTTTGTATTTCACCCGAACGCGGGTGTAGTAAGGTCCCTCGACATGAGGTAGAAATCCTTCATCACGGGTGGTCAAGCCCCGAGCATCCGCCTGCTTTCGCATGAAGGTCTGAAGCTTGGATTGGGCTTCGGCGTATGTCGTGGGTTTTCCCTCGCTGTTTTCCAGCCAATTCATCGATTTCTGCCACCGATCACTCTGTTTTAGATTCCCTTCAGCCCTTTTATACTCGCGCTCCAAGGTCGACACCCTGGCGTTGGCGGCAGTAATTTTCGGAGCATACAACTTCTTATAGCCCACCACATTCAGCACCAGAAACAAGGTGCCACAGAGGAGAATGAGGAGGTTCTTTTCGCGAGGTGTCATTTGGTAAATTCGTTAGTTTTGAACTTCTGCTGTATAGATAAAGCTCCAGTCACCATTTCTTGTCTTCGTTGGTGTCTGCATTATCCATTTAAAATCCTCAAGATCGGCAGCTTTGATCAAGCTGTCGTTATATTCGCCGATCGGAGCGTTCTCGGGAGCTTGTCCTTTGACGGTAACCTCCCGGATCATTTGCCGTCCCCCATCGACATCCTTGAACTGATTGATCACCTCCACATGTGTCAAACGAACATTGCGCTCGGTCTTGGTATTAGGCAAAGCCTTGTAGATCCTAAAAAGAACCTCATATGGGTAAAATTCATTATCCACCACCGGAGCGAGCTCATCCCATTTATCCTGGTGGACCTGAAGCTTTAGGGCTTCAGGCCCCAAGGATGTTACCTTCCTCTGCGCAGTTGTCACCTTTTCCTCAGCCGACTTAAGATTAAAGAACAAGAAACCGACCAAGCCCACATAGGCAATCACCGCAGCCGCGACCATCAGATTGCGGTTCCGCTGGTTCTTTTTCTCCATCCGCTCGGCCCGGACATCGGCCGGGAGCAAACGGCTCGGCGGCGCGGGCCAGCTCGGCGCGGGTTTCGGCGCGCTGCAGGCGGAAAGTCCCAATCCACGCGAAAAACTTTCCAACTCCTCGGGTCGGGCATCAGTGGCCGATCCGTGCGACCAGACGACGACCTCATCGGGAAAAGGGGCTAGCACACCTTGAAGTTGCAACTGGGTCAGGGCCAGACGCACATCGTTCCCACCCCGCTCATCCAGGCGGTCGCCAGAAAAGCACTGAAAATAAAGCACCCCACTCGGCCGACCGATCGCAAAGACCCATCGTCCCAACTCACGCCAAACAACCACTTTTCCCTCGGGGAGCGGGAGACACCGCGGCGAAAGATCAAAAGCTTGCGGGCTCCGACGAGGCAACTGGCCTTCCTGCGGCGGATTCAAAACCACTGCAGTGAGGAGAGTCTCTTCACCGGACTTTCCATAAACGAAATAATCACTGAGCTGGCCCCCATCGAGAGCAGGACGTGTCCCGTTTTTCTCCAAATGCATCATCGCGAGATCTTCCAGGATGGAAAGATCCTCGGTCTGAGCCTTGAAAGGCAGAGCAGATAACTGCCTCACTGGCAGCGCCATCTGCAACGGTCCGGTAATCTTCTCGGTCACCTCCAGAGCCAACAAATGCTCGGTCGACACCTGCAGCTGAAAGCCTTCGGCGGCCGTACCATTCCAAATCTCCCAGCCTTCCGCTCCCGGCAGGAACAGACATAAGTCTCCTTTTTTCGCACTCATTGAATTAATTCTTCTCTACGGTCCAAAATTGTCGGTCGTCCGTTGCTTCGGTTCTGAATAATCAGAACGATCTTACGTCTGACGCTTCCTGAAAAGCCGATACTTTCAATTCTCGTCACTTGTTCGGCCTGAGGGTTGAACCGGCCTCCAAATTGAGCCTGTTCATCGGGACTCATTCCCATCTGATTCATAAAATCGGCAGACCCTAATTTCTGATCATCTTCGGTCCGCCGGATACCATCCGGTCCATCGATAATTTCCACAAGAGCAATGGCCTCCTCAATATTTCCATCAGCTGCGATCGCAAGATACTCGGCTGGAGCCTCATTGACATCCAATCCCCCGCTGCTCCAGACCGTAAACCAATCCCGCCAGCGTGGATTGGCCGCCTCGACGATTTCCATCCCGCGGACCAATCTCATTTCGTCGAGATCATAAAAAGGACGATTAAAGGGACGATTCAGAAACCCCTGCCCCTCATACCAGTCCAGTTCAGCACCATTGAGCTGAATATCATCGTCGCTATCGATCCAATCCATCAAGGCGTCGGTGATTTCCGAGGACACATCCAGATCGATTCCCCAATGGTCAAAGATTTGGCGCAACAGCACCTTATCCTGGCTCATCAAAATGAAATTGATGTTGAAGCGGCCACCTTCGGAACGAATTTGCGCATTAAAGCCACTTCCGTTTTCAAATCTCTGTCCGAGCATCTGATCCCAAATCTCCACCCTGGGATTTGCCGCAATTGCGATTCCCATCTCGGCATACTGTCGCGCTTCAATCCCGGCCACCTGCGAACTCACCACCTCCATCTGGTAACGTGCCACGCGGAGCGACGCCACAATCGCCAGCCCCATGACTGCCATAATCCAGAAGACCGCCACCATGGTGGCTCCGCGCTTGAGTGATTTTTTCCTCATCGGCCACCCCCCGTTCCAGCTGGTGGACCTGTCGGACGCTTGGCCCGGTCAGATGCACTTCCCCCACGAGAACCTTCAGGATTCGGACGAGGGTTGGGATTGATCGTTGCGCCACCGCCATTCGCTCCATTCTGCTGGGCAGCCGATCGCGCACTATTTTGCAATTGGCGCATCCGTGTCACCGGACTCACCTTTGTCGGACACCAAAACATCCGACGAATCACCTCACCATTCTCACCGAACTGAGCCGTCAATTCAATGAAAGTCGGCAGCCTGTTTCTCACTTCCCATTCGTAGGGCCATTCGTCGCGCTCCACATTCAGGTTTCGACCATCGAGGACGTTCCACTCAAAACGTGAAAGACCTTCGAGCAAGACAACTGAAGCGATCGGCTCGATTCCCCTCTCAGCAAGAGTTTCATCGGTATCCAGAATCGGCTCATCAAAGTATTCGATGACAATATCCAAGCCATCCAAATCCTTGACCGTGATGATCCGCATCGCCTCGGCTGACATGGGAATTCCGCCCCAGTTGAATGACACCGGAGCATTCTGAAAAGTAAGCTCCGAGAGAAAAGGCTCGGATTCCGAGGTTGGAAGAAGATCCATCCGACAGTTCCCCGGAAGTTCTTCGAAGTGCCTTTTCATCAGGGTAAAAAAAGCATCACGGGTAATCTCTTCACTCTGATGATCAACCATGGCCCTGGTCGACTTCACTGTCGCATCAGCGAGTTTGAAAATTGACCCCATCAACAGGCCCATAATGACCATGGACAGCACAAGCTCCACCAAGGTGAAACCATTCCGGGAATATCGGGCGCTTCGCATCATGGCTTGTAAAGCGGGAGATAGCGCCAACCGACTGCGCTTTGCTCTTTCTCAACACCATCCAAGGTGTAGCGGGCGGTTACCACCACATTAAACATCTGCGTCAACTCGATCCCCTCTTCGTTGTAGAGTTCCTCTATCGGCTCAATCACCGTGACCACCTCGATCCCCCGCTCATAGTCAGCGACGATTTCTCCCTCTTCCAGAGTCGGGTAATACAAGGTCTCACGCAGCGCACTGTCGACAACCTTGGTAATGGCAATTTGCTCCTCTACCGCCATGGAATTTCGGCGAAGAGCTTTGAGCGCTCCGGTATAACCAACAGCCAGAATGGAAAAAACCATCAGACCCAAGACCACCTCCATCAACATGAAGCCGCGTCTCTTTGAACTCAAACGCGTCTTCATTTGGTCCCGGTAATGGTTAACTCTTCATCCTCCGCCAATCCAGTCAGCGGATGATAAACCCGGATCAGACTGTTGTCGCCCTCGTCTTTGACGATCTGGATCGAGATTGGTTCACAAAGCCCATTGGGTTCGTGAATCCATCGTTCAACCCTATCGCCACGGAGCAACACAAAATCCTGCTGACCCCAGCGACGCACATAAATATCATACTCAGGATCAACGGTCGCCACCCGCGGCCACCCCAGACTCTCGAGAGGCGCCAAGGTTCCATTACGCGCCTGCCCCTCATCAGGCAATTCAGCCTGAAGCTCTTCGTTAGGATTCACCAGAGGAGTCATCGATGCCCCTCCCTCTTTGAGCTCGATCAAAAACGATTGCTGGTAGCTCACCGACATCGTCCGTGCCGAGATAGCCATCTCTTCAATTTTCCCGTGCTCCTCCCGAAGGAGTTTTTCTTCATTCGGAGTATTGGCAACAACCGCCACCGTGCCGAAAAGCACCACCGCCACTCCCAAAACCACAACAATCTCGATGATACTGAAACCTGGGCGGCTCAGTGATCGTCGAGAGTCATGGCAGAAATGACGCATTGAATTGTCGAGAGTTAGTCCTGACTACTCAGATCGTCCTCGTTGCCAAAAACACCATCCGGTCCGTTACTGATCAGTTCGGGCTCGTTTGGCTTTTTCGATCCAGGAAATTTATAGGTATAAGGATTCCCCCAAGGATCTTTGGGCATTTCCGGAAGAGATTGGACCCAGTCGCGGGGAATTGGGCTGGAGCCCGGCTTCTTGATTAAAGCCTCCAGACCTTGAGGCTCAGTGGGATAACCATTTCTCCCAATATTACGATATTGGTCGAGGTGAGTGATCAAAGTGGTGAAATCCTGGCGAGTGGTCTGCACTCTGGCGGAATCACCGAAACTCTTGGACGCAAAGATCACCGAGCCCAAAATGACTCCGATGATTCCCATCACGATCACCATTTCGAAAAGACTAAAACCCCGAGCCAGTCGGGGACGACCTTGATTGTTTTTGGTATCTTGAATTTTCATATTCTCAACTGCGAGGAACCTACACCGATACAAACGCGGCACGACCCAAAAGTTGTCGGTAAAACAACCTATTTTTGGGCCTTTTCCCCTATTCGCCATCTTTTTGGGCCAATTTGGCCTAAAACGCCTCTTCAACGAGGTTCACATCGGGCTTTTTGCCTTCCTCAAGAACGATTTCCACCACGTCGTATCGCCAGGAAATCTTCCGCCGCCGGTCCTCCGGCTCGTCAAATCGCCGCTCCCGCCCCAGAAGACGCAACCACTCCGTCGCACCTCTCATGATCAAGGCCTGCTTCTCGGCATTCACCGCCCTGAGCGGACGCCCGAAATCACGTCTCGTCCGGGTTTTCACTTCCACAAAGACGAGAAGATCGAGATTCTCACCCCCTCTCATCACCAAGTCGACCTCCCCGCCTCTGGGAGCACGGAAATTCCGATAGAGAACCTTCCATCCGAGACGCTGGAGATGCCTCGCCGCGATCCTCTCTCCGATTTCGCCAATCTCCCTGGGCCTAAGATTCGTCAAGCGGAAGGGAGAGCTGAGCAACGGGCTGAAACGAGCGACGGTGGAGCGGACACGGGCCATACCGTGCGAGAGCCTCCAAATGCGCTTTTGTTCCATATCCTTTATGACGCTCAAAACCATACTCAGGATAGCTCTTTGCGGCCTCTCTCATAATACGATCTCTCGTCACTTTGGCAAAAATACTGGCTGTGGCAATCGAAAGTGACTTTCCATCTCCTTTTACAATTCCCTCATGCGGATAGGGAAAATTCGGAACGGGCAATCCATCGATGAGACACATCCCTGGTTTCAGCTTCAAAGCCTTCACCGCGCGAGCCATTCCGAGGTGGGTCGCTTTGAGGACATTGACCTCATCAACCTCGGACGCCTCAACAAGGCTGACCGCCCATTGAATATCATCCCGCTCGACGAGTTCATCAAAAAGCTTCTCCCTCGCTTTCTCGCTGAGCTTCTTGGAATCATTGATCACTGGATGGTAAAAATCCTCCGGCACAATGGCAGCTCCCACCGAAACAGGTCCCGCCAAGGGCCCCCGCCCCGCTTCATCCACCCCAACGACAATCCCCATCGAGGCGTAGCGCTTTTCAAATTCCAGATCAGGCATGACTGAAGAGAGTCTCTTCCGCGCCTTCCAAAGTCTCAAGAACTTGATCCGCGCCGCATTCTCTTAACTGATCCGCACTGAACGATCCGGTCGCGACGGCCAAACAAGGCGCTCCGAGCGCATGGGCACAAGCGACGTCTTTCGGAGTATCTCCAATGACGAGAACATCATCCGCTGAAAATGATTTTCCGGTTTGACGATTCGCCCGCTCCAATGCAATCGGTCCAAGCTTGTTCCGATCCCAGTGATCATCTCCAAAGGCCCCAAACTGAAAGTGCTCCGCTAATCCGTAATGTGCCGCTTTCACGATCGCACCCTGCTCGATATTCCCGGTCAGCAAACCGAGCGTATGACCATCCGACTCCAAGACCTCTATCAAGCGATCCACTCCAGGAAGAACCTTCCCCTCAAACTCATCCGACTCAAGATTCCGCTTCATCAGAGGAAGATAAACTGCATAAAATTCTGTCTCAATCGACGCATCATAGGGACGATCGAAATGCTCGAACAATCCGCGCACAATTCCACTGTCGGTACTTCCAGCCAGATCGAGCGGAGGACCTTCGTTTCCGAAGATCTTCTCCACCGTTGCACTGATCGCTCCCAATCCGGCGCCACCCGTATCGATCAATGTGCAGTCGATATCAAAAAGAACGAGTCTGGAGGGCATGAGGTCTATTCTTCGCCTTTGTCGCGCTCTTCTCCGTCCTCAATATCATCATCGTCGTCGAACTCAGCATCTTTCGCTTCGTCCTCGTGAATCAACTCACCGTGGGAAAGCATAAAGTGACGCTCTCTCTTTTCTTCGGGAAGTGGTGACAAAACCATCCCAATGGCACGACCGGCCAGCTTCGGCTCCATGTCAACATGAGCCATCCCTTTGAGATCATTCTTCACTCGGTCCATGACAACAAAGCCAATATCGCGGTGGGCGTTTTCACGACCACGGAATTGAAGTTGCACTCGCACCTTGTGACCTTCGTCGAGAAACTTTTCAGCTCGGGCGCACTTGATGTTGTAGTCATGCTCTTCCGTCCGGACACGGAATTTTACTTCCTTCATTTTGGCCGGACCTTTGCTCTTGGAAGTCTTTTTGAGCTTGGACTGCTCATACTTGTATTTGCCGTAATCCACGATGCGACACACCGGCGGATCCGCATTGGCTGCAATCTCGACAAGATCAAGTCCAACGGACTTGGCCTTATCAAGCGCTTCACGTGTTGACATAACGCCAAGCTGCTGGCCTTCGCCGTATACAACTCGGATTTTTGGAGCACGAATACGATCGTTCACCCGGGTCATATCCCGACGTGCTCTTTTGAACTTCTTCTTCTTGGCTATGGTCTCAGCTGGTTGTGGTTTTGGATGACACTTCCCCAGAGGAAATGTCGCGAGGGAGGACGCGCTTTATTTGCGCATTCGAACTCAAGACAGGAAAAAATGTGAACCTAGCTCCGATCATCATAATGAGCGGGTGGTAATGTCTTGAGAAATCTTGGAAATGAAATCATTCATCGGAATACTGCCGAGATCGCCTTGATCTCGTTGGCGCACGCTGACCGAGTTTTCCTCGACCTCCTTGGCGCCAATGACTGCAAGGTATGGAACTCGATCCATCCGCGCAAGTCGAATCTTAGCACCAATTTTGTCACCGGTATTATCGATTGCCACGCGGGCTCCCACGTCGGCCAGGGATTTGACGAGAGCCTCAGCTTCCGTGGTGAATTTCTCGGAAATTGGGAGAACGCGGACCTGCTCGGGAGCAAGCCACGTTGGGAATTTGCCTTCGAAATGCTCGATGAGGAGCCCTACGAAACGTTCCAGAGAGCCAAATGGGGCCCGATGGATCATCACCGGACGGTGTGGCGCGTTGTCCGAGCCAATGTAGCTGAGATCAAAACGTTTCGGAAGATTGTAGTCCACCTGCACTGTCCCGAGCTGCCAATCACGCCCAATGACGTCCTTGACCACGAAATCGATCTTGGGACCATAGAAGGCCGCTTCGCCCTGTTCCTCGGTGTATTCCACACCAAGAGTCTGGATTGCCTCACGCAGCGCAGCCTCGGCCTTATCCCAGTCTTCGGGATCACCAACATATTTATCGGAATCCGGATCACGGAGAGAAAGTCGAACTCCGTATTTAGTGATACCGAGAGTTCCAAGAACCTTCTTCACCAATCCAAGGCAGCCCTGGATCTCATCGCCGACCTGGTCAGGCGTGCAGAACAGGTGGGCATCATCCTGGGTGAAACTTCTCACACGGGTCAGCCCGCCAAGTTCCCCGCTTTGCTCCCAACGATAAACCGTTCCGAACTCCGCCAAACGAACCGGCAGGTCGCGGTAGGAACGATGCTCGCTATCAAAAATCTTAATGTGATGCGGGCAATTCATCGGCTTGAGAAGGAAGCCTTCAATCTCACCGGTAGAAATCTTGTTCAGCAATTCGCTGCAGGGAGCCCCCTCATCGGAAAGTTTCTTAAGGGCATCCCGCTCCACCACCGGAGGAAACTGACTATCTTCGTAATACGGAAAGTGACCCGAAGTACGATAAAGATCCAACTTACCAATGTGTGGCGTAAAGACCTGAAAGTAACCCTGCTTGTCCAGCTCCTCTGTGATAAAATCCTGAAGCTCACGACGAATGATTCCACCCTTCGGCTTCCAAAGTGGAAGTCCCTGCCCCACCGACTCATCGAAGGTAAACAACCCCATCTCTTTTCCAAGACGACGATGATCGCGTTTCTTGGCTTCTTCGAGGCGTTCAAGATGTTCATCAAGAAGCGTGCGGTTTTTAAAACAGGTACCGTAAATCCGCTGCAGCGACTGACGGTCTTTGTCGCCTTTATAAAAGGCGCTCGCCACAGACATTAACTTGTGAGCTTTGCAATTCCCGGTGCGGCCGACATGGGGTCCCGCACAGAGATCCCAAAAGTCGCCGTTCTTAAAAATCGAAATCTCTTCGTCTTCCGGAATGTCATTTAGAAGATCCACCTTGAAGATCGACTCCACCTCGCGCTCGGCGACCGAGGCCAAACGTCCCGATTTGGCCATCACCATCGCCTCATCACGACTCACTACCATGCGTTCGAAAGGAGCATTCTCCTTCACGACCTTTTTCATCTCAGCTTCGATTTGATCAAAGTCCGCCGGTGAAATCCGGTGCTCCAGATCCACGTCGTAGTAAAATCCACCCTCCACCGGAGGACCGGCCGCAAACTGGGCATCCGGCCAAATCCGCGAGATCGCGGTCGCGAGCACATGGGCACAGGAGTGGCGCAGGCGCTCCAGATCGGACATCTGGTTGCGTTCTTCGAGAGTCTTACGGTCTTTTTCGTCAGCCATAGGCGAGCGAGATAAAGCACCAGAGCGAGGGAATTGCAAGCGATTGTCCGTCTGATCCTCGATTGCAAATTTCGCCGCCTGTCGCATGGTAGCAGCATGGGAACACCCACAATGTCAGGTCGCCTTTCGGTGAGGGAAAAACCAAGCTCTTCCCACGTCATGTTCCAGCGCTGGTCCGAGCTCCTCTTTTTGCATTGGGAGATCGATCCGGACCTCGTCAAAGAACGACTGCCCGATCACCTCTCGGTGGACATTCACAAAGGAAAAACCTACCTCGGCTTGGTCCCCTTTTTCATGCAGAAAGTCCGCCCACGCTTTCTCCCCTGCGTTCCCTGGCTATCAAACTTTCTCGAGCTCAATGTCAGGGTCTACGTTCACGATCAACACGGCCGTCCGGGCGTTTGGTTCTTTTCACTCGATTGCAAGCAACCGATCGCCGTCGAACTCGCCCGTCGGCTTTTTCATCTGCCCTACCAACACGCGTCGATGAGCGCCGAACCTGCGGACGGCTTCATGAACTACTCCTGCCTACGAAAAGGCCAGGAACAACCAGCGAGCTACCGCTATCGAGGTAAGGGCGAGGTTCAACTCGCTGTGCCCGGCTCTCTCGAATTCTTTCTTCTCGAGCGCTACCTTCTTTTCTCAACCAATCACCTGGACGAGCTCTTCAGCGGACAAGTTCACCATGTTCCCTATCCCTTTAAAAAAGCCGAAATAAGCGAGTGGAGCAGAGAACCTCTCATCTGGAACGGTTTCCACTTGGAGGGCCCACCCGTTTCCTCTCTCTACAGCGAAGGCGTCGACGTCGAAATCCATCCGCTTCGACCCGTGCCAACGGGATAGAAAAAGAGTGGTAAGGTCACCCTTACCACTCTTCACACCTACGATCCCAATCGCAATGGATTGTGTTATCTAACCTCAGCTGGCTTTTCTCGAAGGAGAAACCGGCATCGGCTTCTCGCGTTTTCGCAAATTTCTCCGCATCTTGTCGAGCGCAATATTCTGTAATTGACGAATTCTTTCTCTGGTGACTCCAAATTGACGACCAACTTCTTCGAGTGTCATGGGCGTTTTTCCGCCTAAACCGAAGCGCGCATCGATAATTTTCGACTCTCTTTCGTCCAAAACATCAAGTAAATCGTCCAGTTGACCGTGCATATTCTTGTCCGAAAGCGCGTCGAGAGGATTCACAGCCCTTTCATCACCAATGATTTCCGAGTAACTGGAGCTTTCATCGTCCCCCACCGGGGCATCCAGGGAAGTCGGACGTTGGGCGGCCCGCTTGAGCATGGTGAGCTTTTTCCGGGAAATACCGGTCTCCTCACAGAGCTCTTCATCAGTCGGTTCGCGGCCAGAGGCCTCGGTCAGCATCCTGGAAATCCGGCGAAGTTTCGCGATTTTATCCACCATATGGACCGGAAGACGGATCGTTTTGCTCTGGTTGGCCAAGGCCCGCTTAATGGACTGCTTGATCCACCATGACCCGTAGGTCGAGAGTTTTCCGCCTTTCGCCGGATCAAATCGTTCCACGGCTTTCATCAGGCCGATATTGCCCTCCGAAATGAGATCCTGGAGCGGTAATCCGTAATTTGAGTAATCCTGGGCGATCTTAACCACAAGGCGAAGATTCGCTTTAATCATCAGGGTGCGAGCCTCTTTATCGCCCTTCTTAATGCGGGCGGCCAAGTCGACCTCTTCTTCAGTGGTCAACAAGGGAGTCTTCGAAATCTCCCGCATGTAGATTCTCAGACTGCTGTCAGAATCATACTGAGCGATCGATCGATCGGATTTAGGTGCTGTTTTCATAATTTTTCTGGTTTCAGGTGAAGCGTGGTCATTTGGGCCTTTTGCCTAAAAAATGTCTTCACATTGTAATTTCATCTTCTGCTATTTTTTATGACGCACACTGGGTGCCGCTTATTACTTTTTTTTTGAAAATCTCGAAAATCTGAGTGACATCTTACAAGTGATCCGAATTTTATTCCGCTTTGGATGCTTCTAATGAAACGATTAGAGAGCTCTTTCCCATCAGGACGATTCATTAAAGTCCGTGAAATAATCATATCTCCATGCTAATTCTTTTGAATTTGGGAACTGAATTTGGGCGTTTTACCACCTTCGCCCCAAAATCGTGGGACATTTTGCCCCAATTAGCAGATTCTTGGACCAACTTTCCCCACTTCACTTGCCCTCTCCACACAACCGAATTAAGACATCACCACTGTGAGCGACATTCCTCCTCTGTTTCATTCCGTCGAGCACGACGGCCCCTTTGAATCATGTCTGACCTGCAAAGAGAGTTTCGACGAAATCTCCGCCCCCTACACCGTCACGAAAGTTTACAAAGGCCCCGAATGTGTTTTCGAATACGCGATGTGTCTCTCCTGTCGCCAGAAAATGATTGATGAAATGTCATCGGAATCCCGCGACACCCTGGAAAGTCATTTCCAATCAAACAAAAATCTCAGGGAGCGCGAAAATCGCTTTGGCGACAGTGAACATCACACCGACTACCTCCGCGATTGTGCTCATTGTCTCAAACCACTGAATGAGATCAAAGACTACTCCATCGCCTGTATGGCCTTTGGCAGCGACATGGTCTACGGGCCCTTCCCCATGATGGTGTGCTCCGAGTGCGAGGAAGCGATCCAGGAAAAACTCTCTAAAAAAACACGAGAGGAATTTGATCGCTTCGTGTCTGAAAACTTCGAAGGCCCTCCCGCAGAATCAATCGATCCCCCAAAAAGGCTTCCTTTGTTAGTTTAACCAGTCGATCGACTGTTAACGACTGCCTCAGTGCCGGCGATACCCTCCATGGCCATAGCCACTGGCGTATCCTCCTGTTCCGCAACTCCCACCGTAGCTACTTCCGCCATAGTGATTCCCGTAGCCACTACCATACCTGCTTCCGCCATAATTTCCATAACCGTGATTTTTGTGGTGCTCCTTATACTTCCCGCAGTCTTTACCTGCGGAATAAGCGATCGCACCAAGAGCCGCCGCCCCCAGAAGAGCGCCTCCCGGAGTCACTGCAGATTGGGCGCGTCCGTATTGATCATAAGAAGTTGTGCAACTCACGCCCATGCTTGCAATTGCTCCGACCAGTCCAAGTGTCAGTAATCTTTCCATACAGTTTTGAGACCAGTATCACCCGATTTCTATTCAAAGAGATTCAGTTTTTTGTCACTGAAACAAACTGAACAATTCGTCTTCTTCCAATCCTGGAACCAAAGCCCCCGCCCCATCGAGCGCCGCTTCCATCATCTGCTTTTTTTCCTCCTGCAAGGCGAGAATCTTTTCCTCTACCGTTCCCCGTGCGATGAATTTATAACTCGTCACCACATTCTTCTGTCCAATCCGGTGCGCCCGGTCCGTGGCCTGCGCTTCCACCGCCGGGTTCCACCATGGATCCAAATGAATCACGGTGTCGGCAGCTGTTAGATTCAAGCCCACCCCTCCTGCTTTTAGACTGATCAAAAAGACCGGAGCGCTCCCCTCTTGGAATCTCTCGACTACTTCTCCGCGCTTCTTGGTCGAGCCATCGAGGTAACAATAATCCCACCCCCTCTCTAACAGCATCGGCACAACGCCCTGCAGCAACTGCACGAATTGACTAAAGACCAGAACCCGGTGTCCGCCAGCTACCGCTTCCTCCAACATCTGCTCCAACTCATCCATCTTGATTCCCGCGTCTTTGTCTTCGACTTTTAAATTCGGCAGCAAGCGAAGGTCACAACACGCCTGACGAAGTCGCAGCAATGCCGTCAAAGCCACCATTCGTTTCTTACCATCCTCGGCCGCATCCACCTGCGAACGACTTTCCTGAAGCAGCTGTCGATAGATTCCCGACTGCTTCGAGGTGAGATCACAATAGCGAACCTGCTCGATGCGCTCGGGAAGATCCTTGGCCACTTCGGACTTCAGCCTCCGCATCACCACTGGCCTCAATCTTCGAGCTAGTCGTCTCGCCAAAGCGGGATCACCACCTTTGCGCATCGGCTTTTCAAATCGTTCCATAAACGCCTTCCGCGGCCCCAAATATCCCGGCAGGGCAAAGTGCATGATCGACCAGAGATCCTGCAGGGAGTTCTCTACCGGCGTTCCGGTCACAGCAAAGCGATGCCGGGCTTTCAATTGATGCACCGCCCTGGAAATTTGCGCCTCGGGATTTTTGATCTGCTGCGCCTCATCGAGAATCGCGATTTCAAATTCCTGCGCATGAAATTTCTCGGCATCGATTCGTAAAATGGCATAGCTCGTGATGAGAATATCAACCTCGGGAATCCTGCCGCGCTTTCCACCAACAAACTCGGCATAGCTCAATTCAGCAGTCCATTTGCGAACTTCCGCGGCCCAATTCGAGACCAGAGAGGAAGGACAAACTACAAGCGTCCGCCCACCCCGAGCCTGCACAAAGGTCAATGATTGCAGCGTTTTTCCCAAGCCCATATCATCGGCCAGAATACCTCCCATTTGCAGTTCACTCAGACGATACATCCAGCGCACGCCATCCGCCTGATACGGTCGCAACACCTTGGGCAGGTCCAATTCCATCTCTTCGTCGTCCTCAACCGACATTCCAAAATCCCGTGCGCTGTTTTTCAGGAATGCCGCCTGCTGCGCATTGACTTCAAAAACACCCGACGATGATTGGGTCGCCTCGGAGTCAGTGAGTGTTTCATTCACCTCCTCAAGATACTCCGCATCGACCACCGCAATCTTACCCCGTCCAAAACTCTGCTCGGCACTTCCCATCCGCAACATCCGTTGCACCTGATCCCGATCCAACTCTTCCTCACCCGCATGAAAGCGCGTCTCCACCGCAAACCAATCCCGTCCCGTCTCCCGCCATTCCCAATCGGGCTTTACCGCCACGACTTGCTGCGCTGCCGTCTGAAACCGCTCACCCTTCATCACCGACCATTGAGGAGGCAATTCTGCAAAGGCATGAAACTTCAAAATCTCTTCCCTCTCCCGCAAGGCCATGCGCCCGCCTTTCATCGGCCCCTCAAATCCCCACGACCGGAAAAAATCAATGACCGCGTTTTCTTTACTGAAACTCGTCAGCAACCCCGTTGCCCCAACCAACTGGGGTTCGCCATTCTCACACGATGCCTTCTGGCCATCGTAACGAAACTCCAAACGCGCCTCCAAATGCCTCAGCGAGCCTTCCAAATACAGCACAACATCCGGCACGCCCTCCTGCGGAAGGGCCTCCCAAAGATCTTCCGGCACCTCAAACCATCGCTCCAACTGGCTCAGCACAAACTGCGCTTCCGCGGCACTCACCCGAAATCCGGATTTCAGCACCTGTGTGTACTTTTCCGGCAAGCCCAACGCCCGGGGATAAAAATCTCCTCCCTCCAAATTCCACGAACCCAAATTCCCGGAAGGCGCAATCACCCTCTCCCCAATCAGCTTAAGCGGCACCCGTTCACCCTGACCGTGAACCCTCACTTGTTCCTTCTTTCCAAACTGCACTCGAGGATGCCCGATCAAGCCCTCCAGCAATTGCAGAAACTGCGCCTTCTCAAAATTCACCACGCCCGGTGCCTCACCCGGAAACAATTCCTTCAGTACTCTCCACAATTCCTCGTCATACGAGTCCATCCGATACCCCTCCTGCGGCAATGCCGAAAGCAAAGTCTCCTCCCCCTCCAAAACAGCCCCAAACCCAATCATCACCTGACCCCGCTCCCATGCCGACTCAACATTCAACGGCAACATCACATGCATCTCCAATTCTCTCCCCTCCTCGGAAACCTTCGGCCAGCGATCCGCCACCGGCGCGACTGGCTCAGCTGGCGCGTTCTGAGGGTCGATCACTTCCAATCCCAACGCAATGACATGCGCACAAACCCGCCCATCTTTACGAACCATCAGGCAGGTGCACTTGTTTTCCATGTGCGTCTTGGAAATAATCTCCATCGAGACCTTCTTCATCTTTCCTCCCACCCGCAGTTCACCCGAAAGCACCCCGTTTTCATAATGAGCCGATTTCACGCCACCCTCCCGATGAATCCCGCGCGCCTTCTTCATCTCCACGTGCCCGCCGGCATCCATCAGAAGATCTCGGCTCAGTTCCAGATGGCTCATGGCGCGGAGCCTATTTCTTTTGCGAGAAGGTGCACGGGAAATTTGACGAATCGGGTGAAAGGAGACTATCTATTCCGGTCGTGACGAAAGCCGAGGTCATTTCCATTCTTCAAAAACAACTTGCCGATCAGGTCGGCGTGATGAAATCCGCTCTTGCTGTCTCCAACGAGGGGTCTTCCGGTGACGAAGCAAAGTCCGAAGGAAAATACGATACCCGTGCCATCGAAGCGGCCTACCTGGCCGAAGCCCAGGCCGAGCAACTCGCCCAAGCTGAAGCCGCTCTTGGTGTCTTCCAACGCTTTGAAGCCCCCGACTACAGCATCTCCGATTCCGTCGGACCTGGTGCACTCGTCGAAGCAGAAGTCGATGGAGATCTAAGCTTCTTCTTCCTTGCCCCTACCGGAGGCGGACTCACCACAGAATTCCTGGGCTGCGAGCTCACCGTGATCACTCCTGAATCGCGTCTTTATCAATCCTTGGCCGATAAAAAAATGGGCGATTCATTGGACAGCCCCCCACTCACCATCATGGGTCTTGAGTGATCTTTTCGGAAATCTCCTTCGCGAACCACTTGGTAAATTTCTCAGCTCCACTCTCTCCGAGATGGTAGCCATCTGAAAAATCATCCGCCGTCATCCCCGGGATGGAACGGGCATCCATCAAGCCGATACCTTTCTTCTCAATCAATTCAAGTAGTCCGGAGTTCAACTCCCAATATTCAGGCTGAGACAAGGGAATAATCCAGAGCCTCGTTCCACCTGCTTGTACCATATCGATAAAACGAGTCATCCTTTCGAAGCTTGATTGTCGCTCGATAGAACTCTCGACCTCACCTGTCACCCAATCCTGATTCGTCCGTAATCCCAGCCGATACCAATCGATAAAGTAATCGAGGACCCTCTCTCGATGAGCTGGTTGATCACCAATCAACGCCGAGACATGGGAAAGCCCCGACTGCACACGTTGGTGGGGGTCAAAACGCTCCCGCTCCCACAACTGCGACAGCGAACCAGTCGATACAAAATGGCGCGACAATCGACGCAACTTAGCGGGTTCAGAATCATCCACATGGTGCGCCACGAAGCCGACAAACAAATGCTCCGGTAATTCTTCACCTTTCAAAAAGTAACGTTCGTAGAGATGCCCCCAATCCAATACCGCTGACGAAACAGGTGTCACCCGGATCGTGGAGAAATCAGGAGACTCTTGCGCAAATTGCTCCAAATTCAAACCGTGAAGTAGCAATGAATTCCCCAAGACCGCTCCTTTCTTCTCTCCAAGTTCCCCAACAAGCTCGTCAAATTGCGCGATGTGTGCCCGATCATCATCCAGAGACTCTGAAATCATCCGGGCGATCAATTCCAGCCCGGCAAGAAAGCACACGAGAACCGCAAGAACCTTAAGCTCCTGCCGAAAATTGGTCACACGGAATTCAGACATCAGAATTGAAAATAAATAAAGTCACTGTGCACCGCCGGAGCACAGGTAATGATCATCCACACAAGATAGCAATACACCGCCGCTCGACCCAGCCAGGGCAAATGATGCAATCTCCGTCCCTCTTTGCGATCACTCCAAATCTCCGCCACAACCAGAGGCAGGCAAAAGAAAGCCAACGATCCAAAAGCATACGAAGAAAATGGCGTCAACCCTTGCTCAAAGAATATCAACTGCATCATCGACATTGCTTGCGAAAACGATTCCGCCCGGAAAAACAACCAGGTCAAACAGGTTAAATGGAAGAACACCAACACCGCGATCACCTCGGGAACGTTCACCTTGAGCAACTTCATTCGATACAGACAAAGCAGCAGCCCGTGAATCAAGCCCCAGACCACAAAGGTCCACGCCGCACCATGCCAGAGCCCTCCGATCACCATCGTCAGCATGAGGTTGCGGTAGGTATTTCCAACGCCCTTCCGATTGCCGCCGAGCGGAATGTAGAGATAGTCCCGCAACCATGATGATAAGGAGATGTGCCAGCGATTCCAAAAATCTGACGGACCTTTCGCCAAATAAGGACGCTTGAAATTCGTCATCAACCGAATCCCCAACCATCGTGAAACTCCGCAGGCAATGAAAGAATACCCCGCGAAGTCTCCATAGATTTGGAAAGCAAAAGCATACACTCCCGCCAGCGCATCTGTCCCCGTAATTTCTCCCTCCGGGGCTTTAAACACCCCATTTGCAACAAAGGCCAAATTGTCCGCCACCGCGACTTTTAAAAATAAACCAACCATCACCAACGAAAGCCCAATCGTAAAATCCTCCGCTCGATGCTTTCGCGGATTGGTGATCTGCGGCAACAACCTAGACGAGCGCTCAATCGGTCCAGCTACCAATTGGGGGAAGTATGCCACATAAAGCGCAAAGTCTCCGAAGTTTCGCGTTGGCTTGGTCTCCCCCCTCAATACATCGATGGTGTAGGAGAGAGTCTGAAAGGTATAAAACGAAATACCCACCGGCAGAATGATCGAGAGCGATTCGAAATGAGCCTCAAACCCAATCCGACTCAGGAAAACGCCCGTGCTTTCGATAAAGAAATTTAGGTATTTAAAGATGCCCAACAACAACAGGGAGATCGCCACACTCCCGACCAACCATCGCCGCCTTTCCTTTTCATCTCCCTCTCCAATCTTTAGGGCCGCGACATAATGCACCGCTGTGATCCCAATAATCAGCCCCAGAAAACGCCAGTCCCAACAGGCATAAAAGAAATAACTCGCCGCCAGCAGCAAATGATTCTGCTGCCGGTGCCCGAGAAACCGATACGCCAACGCAACAAGGGCAAAAAAAGCCCAGAATTGATAACTGTTAAAAATCACGCAACTCAGGGGTGATAGGATTCAAGAATACCTACGAACAAACTTTCGTATTTCGAACGAGAATTCTCTCGTTTCCAGCCATCATGTAGCTCCCGGCCACTTCTCCGCTATTGAGTCCCATGACAAAAGCCCATAATCCGGTCCCGCCACCTTGTCTACTCCGGATCGCCTTCATCATAAATTTCCTAGTTCTTCAGAGGAGCTGCAGCTGGAGTGCGATGCCAGTATTTCGGCATGAGCTTTGTGGCGGTGTGAAACAATCAAAACCGATATTCATCCGATTTTATTCCTGACGCGCCAAATTGATTGCCAGTCACCTACCGCCCCTCCAGACTTTCGCCCGATGAAATTGCACACAATTCTCCTCTCCTGGCTCGCTCTGGCCCTCCACTTGCCAGCACAGGACAAAGATGGTTTCACTCCTCTCTCCGGCGGCAAGACGACCGCCGGTTGGACCAACCCTTATGAATGGGGCAAGATCGAAGTCGTCAACGGCGAATTCCACCTCACCGCCGACAAGAAATTCTTTCTCGTCACCGAGAAAAAATACTCCGACTTCATCTTCGAGGGCGAGATCCTCCTCCCTGCAGGAAAGGCTAACAGCGGCTTCATGTTCCGTGCCCACTCTGGACCCAACAAAGTCTTCGGATACCAGTCAGAGGTGGATGGCAGCACCCGCAATTGGTCCGGCGGTCTCTACGACGAGGGCAGGCGCAAGTGGTTCATCAGCCCGAAAAAAAGCGACAAGGAAAGTGTCGCGGCCTTCCTCAGGCGCGCTGGAAAAACCTTCAAACGCAACGACTGGAACACCTACCGTATCACTTGCAAAGGCAATCACATCAAAATCGAAGTCAACGGCGTCGTGACCACCGACATCAAGGACGACAAGGACTCCAGCGGCGTCATTGGCATTCAGCACCACGGCGAGAAAGGTCAGACCTACAAGTTCCGTAACCTTCGGGTCAAAGAAATCAAATAACCCAAGAACACCATGAAAAAGCTAGTCCTTACCCTGACAACTACCACCCTTCTGGCCTTGCCCGCAATTGCTCAGGAGCGCGGCCCAAAACGCGATCAACCCGAGCGCAAAAAAGGCGACCTCGAGAATGTCGAAAAACGCATCAAAAGCGCCGTCGAACGCGGCGACATTACCAAGGAAGAAGCCAAGGCCAAATTCGCCGAGATGAAAAAAATGATGGAGAAAAAACGCATTGCCGAACAAAAAAGCGACAAACCCAATTTCGAATCCATCGAACGACGCCTTAAAGAAGGAGTCAAACGCGGCGACCTGACCGAAGAACAAGCCAAGGCCAAATTTGCAGAGGTGAAAAAACAGTTTGCGAAAAGACGCGCTGCCGCAGGCAAGACCGACCGCCCGGTTTCCCAAAGGGAATTCGCCGAAAGAATGAAGCAGGAGCAAATGCGCAAACATCCCGAAGCGATGGAACGCGCGCAAAAAATGCGTCGTGAGCTTGAGCTAAAACACCGCGAAGCCGCCAATCACAAACGTAACGAACAAGCTAATCATCAAAAGCAACGCGAACACGAAGAGCGCATACGGAGCGAACAACAGGAACGCCGTAAGCACGAAGAACGTGAGCACGAACAGGATCGTGATCATGAAGAACGTGAGCACCACGAGCACAACCACACCGAGCGCCAATTGGACGAAGCGCGTGAACATGCCGAGCGCCAACGCGAGCGCCATCACCACGCCCGTTTTGATGCCATCGAAAAAAGTCTTCACCAGGCCGTCGAAGCCGGACTCATTTCCGGACTGGAAGCCCAAAAGACCATGGCCAAACTTCACCTGGCCGCCATCAAGCACCAACAAAAGAAAGAGCGTCGCTAGCCCCCGCGACATGATTGCCCGCATCATTCTTTTCGTCGCCGCGTCTTCTCTCGCGGCAGCGAAGCCCAACATCGTTGTCCTCTACTCCGACGACGCCGGTTACGCCGACTTTGGCTTTCAGCCCAACTGTACTCCGGAGATGATCAATCTCACTCCGCACATTGACCGCATTGCCAGAGCCGGAGCCCGCTTCACCAATGCCTACATGGCAGGCTCGGTCTGCTCCCCCTCCCGCGCCGGCCTCATGACCGGGCGCTACCAACAACGCTTCGGTTACGACAACAACCTCCCTCCGGGAACCAAAAACGGACTCGAACTC
>NHEN01000041.1 GCA_002172625.1 Verrucomicrobiaceae bacterium TMED86
AAGCCGCCCCCGTTCGTCCCAGGCAAGGCCGATGGGGTTGATGATGTCCGGCTCGCTCGCGAACAACTCCAAGCGAAAGCCGACCGGCGCCTGGATGTAATCCATGCTGTCCTTCGCAGAGAGCGGAAATTGGTAGGGCAATGGCTCCGGACGGTTCTCGTAGTTGGCAATGTTATCGCGCTTCTCGTACTTCAACGGCGTCCGGCCAGCGATGAACTTTTGATACGACTGCTTCCTCGCATCGCCCACCGACCAAACGATTCCCGCCTTGAGCAATTGGTGGAAGGCCGACTGGTTCCAAACCCGTTCGTCGTGTCCTGAAGCAGTGTAAAATACGCGTCCCTTCCCTTGCGTCCGCACCCAGGTCCACGGTTCGGGCTCGGTAATATTGTCATTCTTCCCTGCGACCTCACGCACCATCAATACCGTGCGGTCCTTTTCGTTGTGGTTCTTGTGTTTATAGGTTTCGTCCCAAGCCTCGAACTCCTGCACGCCGTCCATCGCAGGGTGCTTGCCGTCGACCACCTGGGCGGTGAAGGTGCCGGTTTTATGACTATCGAAGCGGCCGCCCACCAACTTGTCGAAACCCGGTTCATTACCAAAGCACCAGCTCGCACAATGCACCGGCACGAAGCCTCCGCCGCTCTCGACGAAACCCTTCAGATTTTTCCATTGCTTGGGCGTGATCGTTCCATGGTTCGCATAAAGCAGGACCGCGTCGAACTTGTTTAAATACGCCGCATCCCCAAACGCCTCTTCGACATTAGTAACGTAATCAAAGTAGATCGCATCACGCCCAAGCCCCTTCGCCAACATCGGGTAGTACTTGTTGCTATTGTGGTGCTCGCTCTCGTGGCCGAGGAACAGCACGCGGATCGCGCCCTCTTTCACCCCGGGTTTGGGTTTATCTTTAGGGACCGCAAAAACCGACAGAACAACAGAGAAAACGGCGATCAGCGAGATAGAGAGAGTTCGAGTCTTCATAAATTCAGGAAGCTTGTTCAGTATTTCCATTTCCGACCGGGGCAAATGCAGGAGCCAACTCATTGGCCAGATGGTCGATGATTCCGGCGACTGCTCCGAGGCGCTTGTTTCCCTGCGACTGGAGAATCCGGCAATCTTTGAACGAAGGCGAAAGCGTTCGTTTCTTCGCCTGCCTCATCACGCGCTTAAAAATCTTCGGGTCGGAATTCATGAGCTGCCCATGGAGAAAAAGCGTTGCGGGATTGAAAATATTAATCACCGCCGAGACCGCAATCGCGAGATAATCGACGGTCTGCGCTATCACCTCTTCAGAACCATTCACAGCGGGTGCCGTGAGCGCCTCCTTGACCCCAACCTTCCGGCCGAGCTCTCTCGAAATCAGCCGGGCAAAGGCCGTGTCGGTGGCGACGGTTTCGAGGCAACCGCGATTGCCGCATCCGCATCGCTGCCCGTCGGGCACGACCGTGATATGACCCAACTCCCCCGCCATGCCACTATTACCGGTAAGCAAGTGGCCTCCGCTCACAATACCAAGCCCCAGTCCGGTGCTAACATCGAGTATCGCAAAATCATTCATTCCCCGGGCCGCCCCATACATCCGTTCACCAACGCAAAGGGCATGGGATTCCTGCAAGGCGATACATTGCAGACCAATTTCATTGGAGAGGTCGGCGGCGAGCCGTTGTCCGTCCAAGAGGTGGAGATTCGGCGACATCACCGTCTCCCCGACCCGGGAGTTAAAGAGCCCTGGAACACTGAGGCCAACTCCCCGAAACCGCTCGCTCAAATCACCCTTCACATTCCCGGTGATCTCACCAAGCCCATTGATGACCGCCTGTAGGAGCCCGTCGTAGGTCTTCGGAGTACGAAAGGAAATGGATTGCTCCTCACCCACGGCACCGTCGAGTCGGGCACTTCCGATCCAACAGGTATCGGCATCAATAACAACTCCGAGGACATTGGCCTTCTGCTCCGAGAGTTGCAGCAACTTCCCCGGACGACCAAACCCAGCCTGAGAAGCTTCCGTTTCCTCGAGAAACTCATTTCTAATCAAAGAGACAACCGCCTTCGAAACCGTCGGCGCGCTCATCCCGCCGCCCCGGGCAATCACGGCGCGCGAGGCCGGCCCATTTCGCTGCACGAACTCTAGAACGCGGCGCTCGTTGATCTTTGAAAGCAATTCAGAAGCTACCGGAGATTCAATCATTGACACCTTTCTAAACACCGCTTACAAAGCGTCAATTAGAAAGTGGTTTAGAGAATATTTTCTATCCAAATTAACCTCCCTCGCTAACAATCAATTATGAGAAGACGTGAAACACAAAAGAGCGCTCCAGTGAACCGGCGAGATGTTTTGAAGTCAGCGGGCTGCTTCTTGATGCTCCCTGCTTTGGAAAGCTTTGGTCAGGAAGCCGGGGGCGATGATGACGTGAAAGCGAATCGTCTCTTTTGCATGAACATTGGCAATGGCATGTGCTCTGACAACTTCCCGACGTCAACGGGCAAGGCTTATCAGAGCTCCTCTACTTTCCAGCCCTTGGAAAAATTGAAGGATGATTTTACTCTCTGTACGAACTTGAGGAACTACGGAAACCACGAAAGCACGATGTATGCTTTTGCGGAATACTCCGACCACACAAACCCCCAGTTGATCCAAGATTCGGTGGATGAAATTGCAGCTTCTCACATTGGCAATGACACGCGCCTTAGAAATTTAGTCGTGGAACAGAGGCACTCCTACGGCATCTCCTGGAAAGGTGGACTTCCGGTTTCTCCAATCACAGATGGACAGATTTTATTCGAAACGATCTTTGGGAAAGTCGACAAGAAAAAGCGAGGAGAATTGCTGGCACTTAAGAAATCCATGCTCGACGCGACGAGAGATGAAGCGAAGAGCATGATGCGTAAAGTCTCGGAGGGAGACCGGGAAAAGCTGGACGAATACTTTTCCAGCTTACGCGAATCTGAAAAGTCTCTCCAGAGATCCGAACGTTGGTTGAGCGAAAAGCAGATAGACGTGCCCTTCCCTGAAAATGTGCCATTCAAGACGGACGGTCTGACCGAGTATCTTCAGAAGATTCTCAAATGCAGCTATTTCAATGAACGTTCCACCTATTTGGATTTACTCTTCTTAGCATTCAAATTCGACATCACTCGGGTAGCCAATGTCTATGGCGAATGGAATTGGCTTGGCCATCATACGGATTCCCACGCAGTGAAAACCGAGGAAGGATTTGTTAAGAACATCGAGGCCGACCAAGCCTATATGATGCAGACTGCGCGCTTCCTTGAAAAACTCAAATCGACCAAGGCGAAAGCAGGCGGCACCCTACTGGATCAAACAGTTTGTTTGATCACCAGCTCCCTGAGTATCAGCAAGGAAGAAGGACCTCACGGCATGAAGAACAACCCCGTGATTGTCGCTGGTGGTGGCTTTGAACATGGCAAACATCTTAAGTTCAATGGCACCGATAACCGCAACGACGTCTACCTCGCAGCCTTGCAACATCTGGGTGTCGAAACCGAACGTTTTGGCACCAGTAGCAGGAGTGCCAAGCTCTAGAAGACGCCGACAATTCATAATGAAGAAAGGATTGGCACGATGAGATCCCTTTTTTCCCTTCCCTTCCTGGTGGTGGTGGCTCTGGGCAGCGCCACGGCAATTGGCGCAGACAAAGACCTTTCTGAGCTAAGCCAAAGCAAAGCCTTCTTGTCCGCCCATTGCGTGAGCTGTCATGGAAATGAAAAGAGTAAGGGCGGCCTTAATTTAGAATCATTCAATGCAAATGATTGGGCTAATCACGATCTTCTGAATGACCTCTTAACGGTTGTTAAAGAAAAAGAAATGCCGCCCAAGAAGGCGAAGAACAAACCATCGACGCAGGAGCTGGCAGCCTTCGAACAACTGTTGGCCGAACAATATTTCTCGATCAAAGAAAAGTTGCCCGGGGTCCTCACGCGTTTAAACCGGGCGGAATATGAGAACACGATCAATGATGCTTTTTTCTCGAGCCTAGAGGTCAAAAACCACTTGCCGGTCGACAACACCCGAGATGGCTTTGACAACGAAGGCGATAAACTCGTGATGTCTCCCTATGCCATGGATAGCTATTTCCGGGTCGCCTCGGGAATCGCCGGGAAGGTCCTGGGAGGCATGCCAGAGCCATCAACAAGCCTCTATACCTACAAGAATTCCAAAGTGCGCAGATTAGGCAGTAAAGGATTTGCCTACTATGAAACCACCAATGACGGTTTGACAACAGAGGGGTTTTATTACCGGGATTATTCTCGCGGAAATGGATTCGCTTATGACGTGAAACTACCCGGCTACTACGATGTGAAGATCAATGGGCATTTCACCTTTTACGATCGCGCCATTAAGTTTCAGGAACGCGATCTCAGTTTCAAAGTAGACTTGGGAGAGGAAAATGAAAGAATCAGAATCACTACCAATGTCGATCCTAAGATCAGCAGGGAGCCGCTGAGCACCCATGAATTTTTATTAAAAGATACGGTCCGGGTTTATTTGGAACCTGGCCAGAATCTTGTTCTTTATAGCCACAACTATTTCTACCCCTTGCCCAAGGATCTCAGCAAGCTCACTCGGATTCCCCCGCTGCCGAGAGACAAAAGGCTCGCCGAATTGCCGAGGACGAGTTTGCACTTCGTCTCCGCGGAAGTGACCGGACCCTTCCATGAGAGCTGGCCTCCCGATAACGATTTTTACCACACCTACCATGCCGGCCTGAAGGGAGACGCTCCCCACGAAGAATACCGAGCCTTCATCAGGAAGCTCGCTACAAAACTCTTCAGACGGCCGGTCAGTGACGAGGAACTGAAGCGCTATTTTGAGGTTGCCAAGGAGAGATATGAAACGGATCAAAACGTCTTCGATGCGGTGCAAGATGCTTTGACGATGATGCTCTGCTCGCCAAAGTTTCTCTACAAATACGAAGGTGATTCACCAGACCTCGATGACTATGCGATCGCCTCCAGGTTATCTTACTTTTTGTGGAATTCGCTTCCCGATGATCGTTTAATCAAACTGGCTTCCGAAGGAAAATTGAAGGATCCAAGCGTTCGCTCAGAGGAAGCCTTGAGAATGCTGCAAGATCCAAAAGCCCGGCGTTTCATTTCTAATTTTACCGAGCAATGGCTTGAGCTTCACAAAATTGACCTCGTTAATCTTCAGGCCGACATCCTCGCGCATACCTTCAGGGACAAGCTTGGCGAAAAAACCGCGCGACTCAAACCCTTCATGGAGCAGGAAAGCGTCGAGTTCTTTAAGGTGATCTTGGATGAGAACCTCAGCCTTCTGAATTTCATCGATTCTGATTTTGTGGTGATCAACAGACCATTGAACGAAATCTACCAATTGGAACTTCCTGAAGAGGAAAAGTTGCCGAAAGGATCCAGTAAAATTGAGCAGGACAAAAAGTTGCGGCGCGAAAGAGCCTTTCGAAAAGTCATGCTGGATAAGGAGTCGCTACGCGGCGGCCTTATCACACAGGCAGGAGTTTTAATGATGACCACCAATGGCGAATTCACGAACCCTTTCTATCGGGGTGCCTGGGTGGCAAAAAGTATCTATGGGCTGGAGTTGAAGACTCCTGAAAACCTTAAAATTGAAGCCCTCGAAGCACCCACGGAAACATTCACAATCAAAGACAGCATCAACGAGCACCGCAATCAGGCGGCCTGCGCCTCCTGCCACAGCAAAATGGATCCCTTTGGTTTGGCTATGGAAAATTTTGATGTCTTGGGACGCTATCGTGACTCTTACCAGAAATTTGTCGTCACCAAAATACCCGAAGAAAAGAAGGATGGAAAAGTGGTAAAGAAAGAACGTATCACGCGCGAGTTTGTTGACACGACTGAGGTCGAATCCGACGCCCTGCACCGTGATGGGCGCACTATCGATGGCATGAAAGGTCTGAAAGACCTGATGCTCGAAGACAAAGACAAGATCACCAGGAATTTGCTTGCGAAGCTTTCTGAATACGCCTTGGGAAGAGAGACTAATTATTCCGACTCGGAGATGATTCACCGCCTGTTGGAAATCTCAAAGAAGAATGACTATAAGTTACGTGATTTGTTAATCAGCATCATTGCGGACGAATCATTCACAGCCCGATAGGATAAAGTCACCATCCACCCAAAGCTGAGAGGGCAGAAAGAGAGGAGGTGTCAATTACTCCGCTGAAAGAAAACGACGAAGCTCTGACACCGTCGGCGCCCCCGCGCCTACCCACACAACTTCTCCCCGCTGATTCGTTACAACAGAGGTGGGATACGGCAGCTCAGCGGCTCCGATCCAACGCTGAAGAAACACTTCTGTTTTTTTGCGACCGAACATCGAGGTGTCAGTCAGTAAGGTATATGGGAGATCGTGTTTATTCTGATAAGCGACCAGCGTTTCGCTGTCTTCTTTTTCATCCAGTGGAAATCCACGGAATTCCACACCAAGCCCCCGGGTCATCGCTTTGAGATGCTCGAAATGAGGACGGTAACGGGCACAAGCGGGACACCACGTGGCCATTCCTTTCCAAACCGTCAGCCGAGCTTTTGATAAATACCCGAGCGGAAAGTCCGCTTTTCCCAACAAAGACTTCTGTTCCAACTCCACGTCCCGGCGGTAGGGTTTTCGTTCCTCACCACCACGCTCGTCGACGGTCAGCCACTCTCCATCTTTAACCTTGGTATGCGCAGATTTCCTTCCAGACGGCCACCTTACGATCACCTCATCAACCTCTTCCCAGTCGCCTAACCCCACGATCATGACAGCGCTATTTTGGGAACCGTAACCCTGGCCGCAGCGGTGCTCTCTCTCGATGATTTCTTCTCCTTTCCTGACTTCAACGCGGGCTCCGTATCCATCACGATTACTCCAATCTGACGTGGTGGCCGTGCGGTTCCCTCCCTTGAACGAAAGAGCGATGAAATTACCGCTCCGATCTCCATCATTCATTTCATTGTGAAACAACCGGGTCAGCGGGTTCATCGCGTTCACCAAAACGAGGTCACTCCACCCGTCCCGGTCATAATCAAAGACGGCAAATGCCCGCCCATCAGCCTCATCGTCCAAGCCAGAAAGGCCAGACCGGTCTGAAAAGTTCGAGCCCTTTCTATCATTCAGGTATAGCTTGTTTCGTTCGTGACCACTCAGAGAGTGAACTCGAAGTTTACCGTCAACCACCTCATCACCAGCTTCGACACGGGCATCCAATAGGTTATCGACTCTCCCGGTTTGAGGGTCACGATCCCATACTTTGGATTTGCTGAGTTCCCCTCCGATATTTTCATCCTGCCGCACGACCGTGCGCCAAAGATTACTTCACAAATCAATATCCGATTCAAATGAACGAGGGGCAGTGAAATAACCACTCAAGACGTGAATGTCGAGATCCCGGTCATTGTCGAAATCAACAAATTGACCACCCCAAGACCAACCGGATTTGGCAACGGGAATCATTGAGCCCCCATATCCGGCAAGCTGTTCGAACTTCCCGCCAGTCTGGCGGTAGAGAAAATTACCAGACGCCGCCTCGACAAAGCGGGGATCAACTTCTGCGAAATCGCCTAAAACCCGCTGACCTGCTTTGCTAAACATATTGGTCACAAAAAGATCATCTTTGCCGTCCCCGTCATAGTCCCCCCAACACGCACCCATCCCAAACCCCATCAGGTCCAAACCAACTTCAGAAGCGATATCGACAAACCCCTCCTTTCCATCATTGCGAAAAAGGTGATCAACAGCCCAGTCGTTTGCCACCGCAAGATCAGGATCTCCATCTTCATCAAAATCCCCCCACGTCCCTTGAAGGGAATTTTTCCAGCTGCTGATTGAGGCGTCAGCATGGACTCTTTCGAATTGCCCGTTCCCCATATTCTTGAGAAGCCAATTAGGAGGTCCCGTTTGATTCAGGTAACCCCCATGGGATTCCCGACGAGATTCTTGATACTTTTTTCGGAACATCCCGGCCTCCCCAGCAGGCAGGTATTTGGAACACCAATCCGTCCCTTCCTCCCCCGCAAACCCGGGAATTCCTCCGGTCAGATTCCCGCGACGGTAGGTCGTGACGTAAAGATCAAGCAAACCATCTCCGTCATAATCTGCCGCAGCGAGAGAAGTCGCTAAAAAAGGAAGCTCCGTCTTTTCCTGTTCGACGACCCGAAACCGACCTTCGACATTCTCGAGATACGTCATTCGCTCAATACTTCTTCCGAGCATGAGATCAGGATCCCCGTCATTGTCAAAATCCGCAAAGATTCCGCAGGTTGATTTACCCGGCAATGAAAGCTCAAGCGCAGAAGCCTTTTCCACAAAAGTTCCGTCACCTTGATTGTGCAGAAATAAATTTTTTCCAAGACGGACCATGATATAAACATCGTCCCAACCGTCGCCATCGACGTCGACTATTGAGACCGCAGGTTTAAAGCCCATCGCAATGGGTTCAAAGTCTTGCGAGGGTGCCCTTGTTTTATTGGTGCTGTAGTAGTAACTCAATGCTCTCCGATGTGAGGATTGAGTGAGCAACCGACGTGTCGGGAGATCTGGCAGTGCTTCGACCAAACGGTCACGAAAATATTTCCGGGAGATTTCCGGCTCATCGACTTCCCGGATCAGGGTCCAATTGCCCATTTCATATTGCCCCTCCTCTCTGGACCAACAGACCCGATAAGATGAGTAGCGCTCCCTCCACTTTTCATTCTGGGTCCGGGCCACCGCATGAAATACGACTTCAGCCACATAATCGTCCTGACTATCGGACAAAAACTCCCCCTTCACGATCTTCAGAGAGGCGCTATCAAAATAATCCACTCCGTCGGCCCATTCGGAAGTCAGTTTTTTCAAGGAATCTGAAGCAAAAGTTGGTTCGCTGAAATTCTGCAGATCCCGAGTAATGCCTTTGAGCTCCTTTGTGAGGTCCAGGATCAGCTCCTCACTCGCGACAAGACCAGAAATTCGCCCGGAGACCTGATTACCAGAGAGATCCTCACGGTAGCCTTCTCTTAACAAGAAAAAGGTCACTCCGATCACGATGATCGCGGACATAATGATCGAAATACCCAGCTTCATCATCCTTAGGGAAGCAATTTTGGATTTTCACTACAACGTTCAATTCAAAAAACCGAAACTTCTCTAATTTCTCGTTGCTTCATCGTAATTTTACGCTTAGCTAACAAGTCCTATGACTATGAAATTTTATGCAATTTTAGGGCTACTGGTGTTTCCGGCCAAGGCGGCAGTTCTCTGGAACATTGGGGTAGATGATTCGACCCAAGACGGCAATGGTGATCCTGCCAATGGATTGAATGATTCCGCCACCTTCGACGGGGTGGCTTTCAACGTCTCAGGCGCTCGTGAAAGCGGCCTCCAGGATCTCCCTGGTAATCCGGCAAATATCGGCGGAATAGACAGTGATGCTGCGCGTGACGTTGATGATGATTACTATTTCGCGGGTGTTTACAACACTGTTGTCGATGGGGGCGCTTACACTCCCGTCGGTGAGGTTTTGGTAAATGAGTCCTTTTATGACCGAGCTCTCACCGCCAACGATCCAAATATGCGCTGGCATTTCAATCTCCCTGACACCGTGGCAGAAGGTGACAACTTTACCTTCACGATTGACTTCTACAATATGAACGAAGCAACCCCCGCAGACGTCTCAAGCTACGATCTCACTTTCTGGGTGAACGGGACACAAATCGGGGACATGCAGCCTCATTTGGATGTTGCTCTCTCATCAGCACAAAGCTGGAACTTTGACTTGGATG
>NHEN01000042.1 GCA_002172625.1 Verrucomicrobiaceae bacterium TMED86
CTCGCCAATGTCTCGGCAAAGCTGGAGGGAAAATCGACAACCTTCGAGGGCCGCGTTGCCAGCCTGGAGGTCCGGGAAGGAGCCGAAGATCTCGCCACCCGGGGCATCACCTGCATTTCGCTCATCGAGGCCGACCCCCGCTACTGGGGTGAAACCAACTACACTCAATCCCAACCGACCTACGACGACCAAACCGACAACCCCGGCCCCCTCTCCATCGGGGCCGCCGTCATCAAGGGAAATGCCAACAACGACCTCACCGCCGACAAGGTCAGCAAGATGATCATCCTCTCCACCACTGACTTTCTGGAGCCGGGGCTTCGCAACGCGCAATTGGACTTCGTCAAAAACTCGACCCACTGGCTTCTTGGACGCGAGGAACTCATTGGCATCGGCCCACGAGGCTTGGAACGCCGCCGCCTAAATCTCATCAAGGAAGAAGTGACCCAACTCCAGCGGATCGCGGTGTTCTTTATCCCCTTCGGACTCTTCCTGGTCGGTATGATGGTATGGAATTCCCGACGTGCCTAGTCACATGAAACACCTGTCTACAATCTGCTTTGGCCTCATCGCAATCGCGTTGGGAACTCTGGCGACATTGCAGCAGATGCATGGCAATCTCGACTTTCTCTTTGGCTCACCTTCCCTGGGGAAAGGCGATAGAGTTTACCAGTTCGACCCCAAGGAGGTTGGACGGATCGAGATCCTCACCAACGAGGCCGAGTCTCTCCTTATCAACAAAGGCGGCACCTGGATCATGGAGTCCCCCAAGGAGGATTATGCCGACGCCCGCTTTGTTCAGTCCATCCTCAACTTCTCCAGCAAGCTGAAGATCGAAGACACTATTGAGCGGGAAAAAGTAGATAGCCTCTCCGACTTCGGCCTTCGGGACACCCGTATCGAGATCAAGCTCCTCGACAAATCCGGCCGCCACCTTTGCCACTTCGACATCGGTCGATACACCGCCTGGCGCAGCCTGGCCGAAGAGGGAACACAATTGGCCAACGCCGGAGAAAAGGCCAAAGGCCGTACCAGCTACGCCACCGTCGTTATCCGCCCAAAGGAAGATGACAAAAAAGACTACCTCTATGTTTGCGCTGACGTCGTTGATCCCAAAATCCGACGCGAGGGAATCCGCTCCCTCTTTTCCCAAGGACTCCTCCGCTTTCGGGATCATCGCGTCTTTTACAATCCTGCGATCATCGCCGCCGAGATTACCCTTCAGGAAAAAAACTCCGAAATCATCCTGCGACGCTCGGCTCCCAGCACCAAAGCTTCCTGGCTCATCACCAAACCTTTCGACCTCCCGGCCAATGAGGCAACCGCGAACCAACTCGTCCTCGGCCTCACCAATCTCTCAGCCGATGCCGTCTTCGACGAATCGGCCCTCACTCTCCCCGAGCCCCTTCCCGAGAATATCGACTTCTCGGTGTCCCTCCGATTCTACAATCCCGACGGCACGCTGGGCACTCCGGTGAAGGCTTCGTTTTACCCTCCGGAAAAGGAAGAAGACCCCTTCGTTTACGCCGTCGTTCACGATGAACCTGGGCACCGACGCCCCGCCATCCTCCGTATCCCCCGCGTCCAGGGCACTCCCCTCGCCTCCATTCCGCGCAACGTCAACGATCTCCGAGACCGCACCATCACCTCGCTACAGGTTGCCGATATCGACGGACTGCAAATGACCGACGGACTGGGCCGTCATCTCAAACTCAAGCTCGAGAAAGATCCCCACGAACGCGCCTTTCGTTGGCACGCCGAGGCCTATCAATTCCTCGACGAATCAGGGAGACGCGAAATCAACTACCAGGGACCCTGCAACGAAGAACAAGTGAATTCACTTTTCCTCACCCTCTTCAAAAACAAGATCAAGCAGTTCACCGATGATGCTGCCACGGCGATGAAACTCCCTGATTACGGCCTTGATCAACCGATCAGGCAGATCGAATTCTCACTCCGAAACGGCGAACTTGCCGAGTTTATCATCGGACAAAAGATCCTCCCCCACTATTACGCCGTTCGCGAAAAAGGCAGCAAGGTGATGGAAATCACCAGGACCGACTACGATGAGGCCCTCAAAGGCAAGCTCACCACCAACACCTCGCGAATCTTGCAATCTCCTCTCTCCGAAACCCAAATCGACCTCGATCTTTACGGTTTGAAAAAAGCCAAGACGGTTACCGTGAAGAACGAGACCCAATCAGGAGATCTCAAAGTCGCGGTGAAAGGAAGAGCTCATTTTTACGCCCACCGCATGGGCTCCAGCAGAGTAGTCGAAATTGATCCCGGCAGCCTCACCTCCATGCCGCTGGCCTCTTTCCGCTGGCAAAATACCGCGCTCTGGAATATCGACGCCTTCGAAGTCAAAGGCCTCGTCATCAAACGCGCCGGACAGCCCGTCCTTCAATTAAATCAAAATTTCGTGCGAGAAAAATGGACTGCTCAACAAGGCTCCACCGACGTCTCAGCCAAGCTCAACATCAACAAAGCAAACCGTCTCCTGAAACGTCTCACCGAATTAAAAGTCAATCGCTGGCTGGGACCTATTTCGGAAAACGCCTCCGAACTACTACAACAACCCGAGCTTGAAATCACCGTCCTCACCGAAAACATTGACGAGACCGGAAAAATTCAGGGGCTCACACCGCACACTCTCAAGCTTACTCCTGTCCCCGGACAAGCCAAACTTTTCCACTACGGAAGCAGTTCCACCAATGGCAGCTTCTTCCTCCTCACCGAGGACTCCAAGAGGTCCCTCGAAGTTGAGTTACTAGAATAGTCCGGCATGATATTTGCGCTTGCCGAATCATCATCTTTAGACGATCTCGCCTGCTGTGAAAAAGCTCTCCCAGCAAATCGTCTCATCCGCCCTTTTTAAGAGGTTCATCATCGGCGTCATCGTTTTTGCCGGACTCCTTGTCGGCATCGAGACCCACCAACCAACACTCGAGGCACACCATACTCTCTTAAAAACGCTCGACTTACTTGTCCTGCTGATTTTCATCATCGAGATTGCGCTCAAGCTCATCGCCCACTCCCCCCGCCCGCTCGATTTCTTTAAAGACCCTTGGAATGTCTTCGACTTTGTCATCGTGGCCGTCTGCCTGATCCCGGCAAGCGGGAGCTTCGGCCCCGTCCTGCGCCTCTTCCGGCTCCTCCGGGTCATGCGGCTGCTCTCCGCTGTTCCAAAACTACAGATCCTCGTCTCGGCACTTCTCAAAAGCCTTCCCTCCATGGTCTATGTCTCCCTTCTCCTATTCCTCCTGTTTTACGTCTATGGTGTAGCAGGCGTACTCTTCTTTGGAGCAAATGACCCGGTGCATTTTGGCCATCTCGGCGACGCCCTCCTCTCCCTCTTCCGGATCGTCACCCTCGAAGACTGGACCGACGTGATGTATCTTCAAATCTACGGCTCGGACATCTATCAGGGATACAACCTCTCCGCTGCGGACCTTGCCGCCAACTATCCTCCTCTGGAACCCCAGGCTCAACCCATTCTCGGAGTCATCTACTTCGTCAGCTTTGTCCTCCTTGGCACCATGATCATGCTCAATCTCGTCATCGGCGTGATCGTCAACGGCATGGATGACGCCCGCGTCGATGCCGAAATCGAGTCCATCAAAAGAGCCGAAGCCGCTTTGGAAAACTCCGACGATGCCTTGAGCCTCGAGAATCAAATTTCCGCCCTCTCCAATCAACTGCGCGACCTCAACAACAGCGTGGCTCGACTTTCGAAATCAATCGAGAAGACCCCGAACTGACTCATCGCACATTGACGGTCCGAAAAGTGTATCGAGGATCCATCTCCGCCATCACCTTTCTCAGTTTCTCCTGTACAATGGCGCTCCCATAAAAGGGTCCCGCTCCCGGACCTCCGCTGGTGTGAGTTTCAACTAAAACAAGCTCCTGCCCATCGATCAAGAAAGAGGGATTTCCACTATCCCCCTTGATGAGCTTCTTCCCCCAACCATGAGTGTCAGCCACATCATATTCAAAGGCGATCATAAAGCGGTTCACTGTCCGCACTTTATGAAAAAAGAGGCGGCGATTCTGGTCAGTCACCATTACCGGCCTCCCGATCAACGGTGTCGGATCATCGACCGCTGCCGGAAGAGGATATGCACGATAAGCCACAGGAACAGGCTCATTCAACAAACCAACTGCGACATCTCCGTATACGCTCCGACATTGAATCAACGTTCTCTCGAGAAATTTGCCACGACGATCATGAAAAATCACCTTTCCCCCCACCGGCCGCTGAAAATGTGCCGCCATGACAACATGACGTTGGCTCACCAAAGTCGCGGTCTCACGCCGATCAAATGATACCCCGGAAAGATCCATTCCATTGGACCAACCTGGAGACTTTAGGGAATCTCCATCACGACGATACATCCTGAAGATTTCCGGGTTCCCCTTCGGCGGTGGAAGAACCGGATCCCCAAGAATCAGGTCTTGAGAACAAGAAGCCAACAAGCTCAGACCAAGAAATCCGGACAGCCGGAGAGACCGTGTCAGCCACATCATTTCTCGATCTGCTCGCGCTTTCCGCCTTCCGTGACAATCGTCATTTGCCCACCCGTCTCAAAGGCCAGATGTTTGAGATCCTTGATCGCTTTGGGAACCATCATCGCCACGCAATTAACCGTCACGCCCATTTCCTTGGCGCGCTTGGCCACTTCCTTGGCCCAGATATCCGATCCTTGGGCGGCGCCATCAGTCATGAAGTAAATCATCTGAGGTGGCGGATCCATATCGAGAGCCATATTTAAGGGATTATCCCAAACCGTTCCCCCAATCAGCTTCGTTTCCTGCACGATTTTTTTAAGCTTCTTAATTTTAAGCGGTGTCATTTCCTCCCAGGGTACCGGCTGCTTCTTTCCATCGTGCTCCCACTTCGAATGCCCGTTTCCGTTCCTCGCCCATTTGTATTCCTTTCTTCCAGAAGTCACCACTCCTCCCTTGACGGTGTCGCCTGCGACCCATGCCGGTCCTGCAAAGAAAATCATCCCCAGGTCGAGGCCCGGATTCATTTTATCAAGCGATTCACAAAGCTCGTCTCTCATTAACCCTTGCCGGTTCTGCCCCTTCATTGATGCAGAAAAATCAATGACATACGCGATTCGCTCCGCGCTCACTTTTTGACCAAAGAATGTCGTCCCTCCGCCACCGCTTCCGAAACTATCACCCGTGGACCAACCATCACCAAAGTCCTCACCATTCCCAAAGTCCACCGAAGCATCAGGAACTTCAAATTCGGGAACAGGTACTGCAACCGGCGAACTTGTCGTCGATGCAATCACCCGGGACATTGAGGCACTTGGCGCAGAAGGTTTGCGGCTCACTTCCGTTTTATGAGTGGGCTTCTTCACCTCTTCGATTTCATCTGCAGGAGCCGAGTATGAAACAATGGCCGGAGTTTCGTCCTTCTCAATATGAAACAAAATGATCGCGAGAATCAGTCCTATTAACACCAACATTAAAATTGCGGTGATGAGACTCACCACAGTGGAAATCCGGCGTTGCTGGTTTAGCTTGGCCCGAGCCGCACTGGTAGAATTAGAAGTGACCGAATTCATAGGATTGGGGTGGTTGAAATTGTTCGGAGAATTTCCCAACGCAGTTTCCAACGTGATTCTCCAATTCTAAAATGAAAAAATCAATAAAGCTCCGCTATTTTTCAGGGGAGTCTGAATCTGATCACTTTACCGCTGTTATCAAATTCACTCTGGCGACCGAATCATGGCACTGAAATCGCGAAAACCCCTTTAAATACAACATTTCAGCGATCTCTCCCGATGAATCATTTTTCGCCTTTTCAATTACCCCCAAACTTCGAATATCCCGCATCATGCGACTCGCCATTGGAGATATTCACGGATGCCTCACTTCCCTCAGGACCATGCTCGATGTCATTCAACCGACTCCCGATGACCTCATCGTCACTCTCGGAGACTACGTCGACCGTGGCCCCGATTCCAAAGGGGTGATCGATGACCTCCTCTCCCTCAAGAAAACCCACAACTTCATTCACCTCATGGGAAATCATGAAATCCAAATGATCCGCGCTCTGGAAACAAGCCAAGATCGTAGCCGGTTTCTCAGCGGGCTCTGTGGTGGACAGGACACTCTCGATTCATACGGCGGAGGCTTCGACGACGTCCCGGAGGAACACTGGGACTTCATCCATTCAGCCGAACTCTACCACGAGCTGGAGAAGCACATCCTCGTGCACGCTGGAATCGAAGAGAACATCCCGGTCGACTCACAAGATCAGGAAACCTACTACTACCAGCGCTTCCATAGCCAACAACCTCACCAATCCGGCAAGACTGTCGTCTGCGGCCACACCATTCAAGGCGACCTCCCAACCGATCTCGGCTACGCGATCTGCCTCGACACCTGCGCCTACGGCGGGGGCTGGCTCAGCGCTCTCGACGTCGACACCGGAGAAATTTGGCAAACCAACGAACAGGGACAATCACGAGAGCTTCATCGTAACGATCTCGCCTAGGCTGCGGAGCTTGGGCTCAAGTCCGGACAAATCCTATTTCGAATCAATCCCCTTCGCACCCGGATACCAGGCCGGAAGAACTTTCGCAGCCTGGTCAAAGATAGCCAGAGTCTCCTTGGGCACGTGCTTGCGATGCACAATAATGGTGTAAACGTGCTCGGTGAACCAATCATCATAAAGGGTCCAACGACCTTTATTGCCCTTCTCGTCCCCCCAGCTATTTTCCACCAACCACTTCGTTGGCTTGCCCTCTTTCAAATCCACCCCGGTCAGAACCATGGCGTGATTTGAGGCGCCGGCCCCAAAGCGGGAACGCTCTGCTTTGGAGAGATCCAACTTCACATCAAAGAGAGTTTCGTAATCGTAAAGATCCACTTCCATCATACCGTGCTCTCTCGACTGATCCTCGCTCATATTCACCGCAAACCACATCGCTTGATTGGCGAGCACTGACTTCACCGCAATCTCTTTCATCTGGGAGATCTCGATGTTCACAAAATTCATATCGTCCTCGCCCGCGATGTTGCGCGCACGATGAAAGCGGTAATGCGCATTCATCTCCTGACTGGGATCATTATACAGGCAGACGAATTCATTCAGGTCGACGCCCACAAATTCTTTGTAAAACGACTGCGGGGTGTAGCTTCTCGCTGAAGTGAGATTCTTGTCGGCAACCTCCACCGTCTCGCCCTCCTTCCCATCTTTCGACTTCACCTGATAGCGCCATTCGAATTCAGTCGGCGGTTCGCCCAAATTGATCGCCAAAAAACGGTAGATCTCTTTCAAGCTCTTCTCCTTCATCATCCGCAAAGCCTCCTCACCAGAGCCCGCTTCACCAGCCTTGATCAAAGCCGCCGCCTGCGAATGCAACAGCCGCGCGAGAACCTTGTTCATTGTCGAAGTATTCTCACTGCTATGCGTCTCCGGCATCACCGACGAAGGAACTGCGCCATACTTACTAATCAATCCGGTGACATAATTCCACCAGCCACCGTCACCGACCAACCATTCGTTGACGAGCAACCATTCGCGATCGAGGCGATCCACGTCACGAAGTTCAATGATATCCTCCAGGTAGAGATTCGATTTCTCCATTTTGTCCCAAAACTGAAGATAAGCATTGGAAAACTCGAAACCGTCCAAACCGAGTTCGTTGATGACCTTTGGACGCATCACATTAAAGCCCGCGAACATCCAGCACCGTCCCGAGGACTTCTGGTTGGTAATCCCCTTCGTCTTAATCTTGTGACTAAAGTGCCCGTCCTCGCCCGCGACGATCTCACGATTTAACGCGAGTTTGTTGATTTCGGCATTTGTCACGGCATTGTGCCGCGCACGGTCTCCGGCATCCATTTCGTATCCATCGCGAAGGTTCGCAAGAAGTTCGGGGGTCAGTGCTCCGGGAGATTCGGCTCGGGTATTCATTGAAGTAACTAAACTGGCGGCGGCCAGAGCGATCAAATTTCGGTTCATGGCTTTCGACCAGTGATAGGATGGTCAGAGGCCCATGCAAAGGTCCAATTTTTCCACCTTTTCAAGAAGCCTGCCCACAAAGAATCAGGCCCTCTCCACCCTAACCATCAACAGATTTTCAAAGGCATTCGACAGACTTTCCCTATCACAGTGTCGCACCACGTTAACTCGCGATCCATCGCTGGTGATCATGTTCATTTCATAGGTGTCCAGATACCTTGGCCGCGGCCCGCGTGTCTTTCTTTTGACGAATTCATGGAGAAGCTGTATCGCATGGACTTTATCAATCAGGGCAATCTTCCTGGGCGAATGTTTCTCCACAGCATCGCTCTGTGGATTCTTGCCACCTTTCCAGAGATACCCCTCTCGTTGATCAAACACGAAAGGTCAACTGTTTCTGCGCTTCAGTCCCCGCCAACACTCTCGATTCGGATCTTGCCGCCGAAACGTGTCACTCCGCCGTCGTAGCTTAAGTGGAGCATCACCGGGGATCCGTTACTGCGTGAGGGAAATGTCATCATTACGATCTCCGCGTCACCACCCACCACAAACGGAAGCTGCGCTGCCGGCACCACCGTCGATTTTCCAGCGTGGTCAACCACGTTCAATGCTCCATCGGAAGCGACCGTGATTGCGCTGGGAGCGCGCAGCATCCGAGCCGCCTCCTCGTACTTCTGATGGTGGAGATCGGACATAAATCCCGTTCTAGTTCTCCGCGGATGGCTGATCCAGGAGGACACTAAATGGGCTACAGCGAGGATCGCGACCAGAGCCAGGGTCAATTTTATGTATTTGTTCATTTTGTGTGGTGAATACGCGTGCCTCTGTAGCTGAACCTCAAAGTGCTGCCACAGACTACCTGAGGGAACACTTCGATATCAAGGTTAATGGTTGAACTGTCATGTCGCTTTCGAATCACGGCGGGCAGTCTGTTGGTAGCCACGTCTTGTTCGGCTTTTTGAGTTCTGAGCCGTCTACGGCTTCGCTCCTACTAGTTCGATTCCGTTGGGAAGTAGTGGCTCAAACTGTTTCTTACCTTTGGCTTGGAGGTAAAATGTCGCCTTGTCCCCCTTCTGTGGAATTGACCCGTGTCCCTGGGGTCCCGGCAGTGGTGGGATGCGAGTGGAAGGC
>NHEN01000043.1 GCA_002172625.1 Verrucomicrobiaceae bacterium TMED86
CCGGAATAATCTCCGCCTTCGGAATAAGCTCTTCTTCGGGAACGATTTGCGCCTTGGGGATAGGATCCTCTTCAGGAACAATCTGGGCCTTCCCGGGTTTCACCAGCATTTTCACCGGGCGCTCAATAGGTCCGGGGCGCTCCTTTCGCATCTTGATATCCACCCGGCGGTTGGGCGCCTGGTCCTCCTTCGATCCGGTCAGAACAATCGGAGAGGTCTTCCCAAAGGATCTGATCACGATCATCTTGGGCTCGAGTTGCAGCGACTTGACCAACCAATCTTTCACCGCCTGACTGCGCTTGGCCGAGAGTGACTCATTGAGGGCATCCCCACCGAAGGTGTCGGTATGCCCCTCCACCCAGCAATACATGGAGGGATTTCGGTCGATCAACATCGCCACCTTCATCAAGGTCAGGCGCGCGTTGTCGCGCAGAGTCGACTCATTGTAGGCGAAGAGAAGATCACTTCCAATCGAGGCCTTGTTTTCCTGAAGCTGCCCCGGCGACATTTTGGCATACTCATCGAGTCCGGTGTATCCCTTAATCACGCCAACTTCACTATTTCCGCCGGCTCCTTGCTTTTTGCCCAATTCAGAAATTACCGCGTCCGGATCAATCACATCCGCGAGCGGACTTCCGTCATCGATAACAATCTGGCCATTAGCGGCCTCGGGAAAGAGATTCTCAATTTTTCCAGCCTCGGGAATTTCGGCATTGGAATCATTTCCAACCACAGGCTCGGGGATATTACCATCCTCCTCTCCAATCAAAGCGGGTTGTTCGATTTTCACTTCGGGCAGCAAGGGATCTTCGATCTGTGTGTCGAAATCAATCTCAGCGTCTTTCAAATCAAATTGGGCGTCTTCAGTCGAATCGATCAACTCCCCATCGATCTCCGGCTTCTCGAAAATCTCCTCAGCTGGTTCCTCTGCGTCCTCCTCAAATTCAGTCTGAATTTCAGACATGTTGACCGGCTGGGAAACCCACTCCTGAGGCTCTGCGACCGGCAGCTTGATGAAATGGCTCCCGAAATAAATCAGAAGCATGAGATGAATCACCAAGGCCACAACCACCGCAATGAGAATAGGCCAGCCGAACCCCTCCCGCTTCGGGGGGAGATAGCTGCTAGCTTGTTCCCATGAATACTCTTTGGCCATGTCTGTATTCACTATAACGACACGAAACAGCAGTGCAATTCAGGGAATATGAAGAATTTTTGCGCAATTAGTATTTCGCATCCCGCAAATTCCCACTAATCAGGGGCTGTGAGTTGCACAGTTACAGGAATTGGTCTCGCAGGATTCGGCACCGTCGGTTCAGGCGTATGGAACATGCTTCAGGGAAATGGCGCCCTAATCACCTCACGAACCCAGGACACGGTGCAGTTGGAAATCCGTAAAATAGCGGTCCGCGACCTCTCCAAAGCCCGTGATGGCGACGCTCCAGCCGATTTGTTCACCACCAATCTCCTCGATGTCGTCAATGACCCCGCCGTCGATGTTGTCGTCGAATTAATCGGCGGAACCGATGCCGCCTACGACCTCGTCGAAGCGGCGCTCAAAGCCGGGAAGCCCGTCGTGACCGGAAACAAAGCCCTTCTCGCCGAGCGTGGAGGCCCGCTTTTCGCTCTTTCCAAAGAGCACAATGCACCCATTCACTTCGAAGCTGCCGTCGCCGGAGGCATTCCCATCATCAAAGCGGTCCAGGAATCTCTCGTTGGAAATCGTATCGAATCCATTGCCGGAATCATCAACGGAACCTCTAACTACATCCTTCAACGCATGACCGAAGCCGGCCTCGGATACCCCGAAGCCCTCAAGGAAGCCAAGGAACTCGGCTATGCCGAAGCCGACGAAACCCTCGACGTCAACGGTTGGGATGCGGCTCACAAGGCCATCCTTCTCGCCTCCCTCGCCCATGGATTCGTCATTGATCCCGAGAAAGTCTACGTCCGCGGCATCGAGAAGGTGACCCCTCTCGATATCCGCTTTGCTTCCGAATTGGGTTACGTGGTCAAACTCCTCTCCCTCGTCCACAAATGCCAAAACGGCGATATCGAGATCCGCACCCAGCCATCCTTCCTTTCCAAGAAGCACATCCTGGCCTCCGTCCACGGCGTCTTTAACGCCGTCGCGGTCAAAGGGGATCACCTTGGAGAGTCCCTTTTCTACGGTCGCGGGGCCGGACAAGGACCCACCGCGTCCTCTGTTGTCTCTGACCTCGTCGAAGCCGCCCGCAATTCCCGCGCCGACCGGGGGTTCCTCCCCTACAAAGAATCAGGCCCGCTCCGCGAAATCGATGAGAGTAAGACCTCTTATTACGTCCGATTCTCCGTGAACGACCAACCCGGAGTCATCGCCGAAATCGCGTCCATTCTCGCCCAACACAAGATCGGCATCTCCGGCACCCACTCCCCTGTCGATGCCGACAATCCCGACGCAGAATTCCTCGAAATGGTTTTTCTTCTCCACACCTGCCCCTTCGGCCAGCTCAAATTAGCTCTTCAGGAAGTGGAAAAACTCGCTTGCATCACCGCCCGCCCGGTTGTTTTCCGGATCGAGAACCTCTGATTCATAATCATCCCTCAATTTTGTCACAAAAAAACATGTCGACAAGAATCCCCGTTCTTGATTTCTTAACAGCAGAAGAATTCGTCATCTCGCCAGTCGCCCTTACCATGAAAAAACTCTCATCCATCCTTGTGCTCTCTTTATCGGCCACACTCAGCCAAGGGGCCATTTACATCACAACGATTGTCGATCCCAGTGTCCTCTTCAGCGCTCGCGCCGTTGAGATTTACGTTTCAGGCACTGAAGATTTGGGAAACTACGACCTCCAAAGAGCTGCCAACAGCGCAGCCTTCGATGAAACATTCAATCTCCCTTCCCAAACCTACACCGATCAATTTGTTTACCTAGTATCCAATGAAGGCTCCTTTAACACTGTGTTTGGAGCCGGAGTAGGCCCCACCATTCAATTGGGAGCAGCATCCGGAAACGGAAACGATGGCTTTCGTATTGTCGAAGACGGCACCAACAATGTCGTCGATGTCGTTGGTGATGGAGGCAGCAACATCTACCAGGATAGTTTTATGTCCCGGAAAAATAACACAGGCCCCGATTCAGTCTGGACAATCGAGAATTGGGAGCTTGATGGCAACAACAGCCTCGATGGCCTCGACGAAGCAGGAACTGCAGCAGCCGTTCCTTTCGGCACATTCACTGCTGCTGTCCCCGAACCCTCCACTGCCCTCCTCGGTGGCCTTGCCCTCCTCGGACTCTTCCGCCGCCGGCGTTAAGCTTTCTTGCTTCTTTTACTTCCTCCGTTATCCCACGATGACGGAGGATTTTTTTGCCCATCCTCAAGCTTGCCTAATCCGCAAGCGCGCACTACAGAGACCCCTCAGCTATGGCTCTCATCGTTCAAAAATACGGCGGCACCTCCGTCGGCTCGATTGACCGCATTAGAAATGTCGCTCAACGCATCAAAGCGGAGCGCGATAAAGGCAATCAAGTCGTCGCCGTGATTTCGGCGATGGGCGGTGTGACCGACAAACTGATCAGCATGGCCAATGAACTTGGTCAGGAGCCTGCCGAACGCGAGCTCGACGTTCTCCTCTCTTCGGGAGAACAACAATCCATCGCCCTCCTTTCCATCGCTCTGAACGAGGTCGGAGTCGACACTGTTTCCGCCACCGGAAGGCAGGCCGGCATCCTCACCAGCGGCTCCCATACCCGCGGCCGCATCGAGGACATCAAGCCTGACCTCATCAACAATTATCTCGCCGAAGACAAAACCGTCGTGGTCGCCGGTTTCCAGGGCACCAACCCCGACGGATTAATCCACACCCTCGGCCGCGGCGGCTCCGACCTTTCAGCCATTGCCGTCGCTTCCGCTGTAAAAGCTGATCTTTGCCAAATTCTCACCGACGTCGATGGCGTCTATACCGCCGACCCACGCGTCGTCCAAAAAGCCCGGAAACTTCCGGAAATTTCCTACGACGAGCTCCTCGAACTCGCCTCGGTCGGCACCAAAGTCATGCAATCCCGCTCTGTCGAGTTTGCCAAAAAATACGGAGTGAAATTCGAAGTCCGCTCCTCTCTCAATGAAAACCCCGGGACGATAGTCACCGAAGAACACGAAGCAATGGAATCTGTAGTCATTCGAGGAGTCTCGATCGAGCGCTCCCAAGCCCGCGTCACCATCACCGGCATTCCCGACACTCCGGGTATGTCTGGAAAAATTCTCGGCTCCCTCGCCGAAGCGGAAATCAACATCGACATGATCGTCTCGAACATCGCCCATGATCGCCTCGCTCGTCATTCTTTCACGATGCATACCAACGACCTCGGGCGCGCACAGAGCGCCTTAAAAAAGGTTCTCGACGAGATTTCACCCGAAGCCGAAATCGAAACCGAAGCTGGCATCGCCAAACTTTCCTGCGTCGGTATCGGCATGCGTTCACACTCTGGAGTGGCGGCCAAGATGTTCGAATCCCTCGGCGAAGCCGGCATCAACATCGGCATGATTTCCACCTCGGAAATCAAGATCTCCGTCACGGTGGACGAAGGGGAGATAGAAGAGGCAGCGCGCGTTGTGCACACGGCCTTTAACCTGGACGATTAATTCCTAGCGTCCGCGCTTCTTAACCTGCAAGGGCGCTTTGAAATCGATATAGGAGATCCCCGCGGTATTTCCTTTCGCATCGAATGAACGCACCTTCATCGTTTTTACGGTATAGCGCCCCTTGATATTCATCAGATCGGTGATTTCAAATTGCTTCAAAGCCAATCTCGACGGCTTGGGCCCATAGCCGATCACCCGCATGAGCGCGCGCTGCTTTTTGGTGACCCACACACTGGTTTCCCGGTAGCGCCCGCTCCTACCTGGGTTGACCACATGAAGCCTCCAGCAGTCCTGCCCGTTAATCTTATCCTCACCTACGACGGTAGGATTCGGCCAATACAAAAACGACAGAGCGAGGTCTTCATAACTCACATCTGAGTTGGCAATGGGTGCGGCAATCTTGGCGGCTGGAAACTTTGCCCGCTTCCCTTCAACCAGCTGCTCCAGTTGCTGACTGTTCTGCCCCAAACTCAGCAAAAAATACTCCTTCCCTCCATTCAGCGCGAATTGAATATTCTCCCCGCGAAGAAACATCGAGAGCGGGGTCTTGGTTCGCCCTTTGCGAATCGCGCCATGCAAATCCTGCGAATCTTGCAAGACGGCCACTTGGCGGACGGACTCCATAATGGCTTCCCCTTCGTTGGCCAAAGACAGATTGGAAGCCGCGAAAATGAGGCTCAGAGTGAGGATTGCTTTCATGCTGGTTTTTTAACAGTTCAGCCGATGAGACGACAAGAGGAATTCATCCATTCAACGAAACTGAAGAAAGATTTTGTGAATAAGATGTGAAAGCCCCGTGAGTATCGCATTTTTTTTGAATTCTTGTGACTTGGGGCTTGCCGAAAGCCTCTACAATCCCGTTGCATTCAGTCCCGTCTTTTCACTTTCTTTTTAAATCATTCATGAGTCTTCGCAACCAGCTCTCGGAGCTTCTCTCCGACCTCCTTCCCATCAACCCGAAGGAGGCAGTCAAGGGAACTGAGCTTATTCGCCTTCTGAGGCTTAAACTGAGCGGAGAATACTCGGACGCCTCCCTGCGATATCACTTCTCGGTGATGTCCTGTGATCCCAGCTCCCCCATCGCGAAGGTGGAAAAAGGACAGGGCTACTATCGCCGTGGAGCCTCCATGCCCGAGCTCTCCCGCGTGCAGGGGATCGTTTCGATCTCCCAACGAAACCTGGACGGCCTCGATGATCACAATGCGCTCGATCAGGCGATGCTGCGGCTTAATAAGTTCCGCGCCATCGTGCAGAAGTATGCCGAAACCAAGGGTCAGTTTACCTTTGAATTTCGTGAGTCCCTCTCGAAGGAAGCTCCTCTCGGCAACCTCTGGAAATTTCCTGAAATGGTAATGATCGATTGGGAGCACGGTGACTTCAGCGAGAACGGTCTTGAACTCGATCCGGCCCATCTCGCCCTAAAGCAAACCCTTGGACTTCCTCCATACCGTTTGTCCTCGGTGCGCATGCGTGTCGATACCAGCTACGATACCTTCCGCGAAGATCTCTTTCAGGCCATGAGCGCCTCGCTTTGGGCCAATGGCGGCGAACTTTATCTTGCCGACAGCATTGCCGATGAAAACCTCGCCGATCAAATCCGTCGTCTGGCTCTTCACCTGGGAATTGGTGTGACTAGCTTTGGTCTCTCCGCCGAAAACCTCGATGACCTTCCCCATCCTTCCCAGATCACCAACGCCATGGACCGGGAGACGGAAGCCCTCATGAGCCGGGTGAACATCGAACGCATTTCGGCTGGTGAATCCCGAACCCATTGCGGTTGGGAATCTCTCGAAGCCCTGCGACGTGATCACCCCGAGATCAACCAACTGCTCGCCTGGCTGGGCGGCTCACTGGAAAGTGGCATTGTGAAGCCCTTTAACACGGAGCGATAAGCGCCTTCGTTTTTTCCACCAGTTCGTCGGTTGATTTTTCTCCATCCAAGGGATGCAGCCATTGTTCACGGCGAAACCAATTGCGTTGTCGTTTGGCGTATTGCCGGGTCGAAATAGCGATCTTCTCCAGACACTCTTCACGGGTGCATTCTTCGGCCAAATAAGATTCAATTTCCTTCACGCCGATCGCTTGCCTTACGGTGTCGGCATTTTGCGGCAAGGCCCGCACTTCATCGATCGCACCATGCTCAAGCATCAACGCAGTACGAAGTTGAATCCGCTCAGCCAAAACCTCCCGGTCCCAGGTTAAGACCACTCCCTTGAGATTAAGTTCGTCGAGTGAGACGTCAAAATTTCGGCGACGTTCCGAAGCCGTCCCTTCGGTGAGGAGGCAGATCTCCAATGCTCGCGAAAGATGTCGGTGATTGTTGCTGTTCTGCTTCACCTGTCGGGCCGCCTCCTCGGGGTCGAGCTCCTGAAGTCGACGAAGCAACTCTTCAACCGCGAGTTTATCCAACTCTGCTCGCAACACGGGATCAGCGGATGGAGCTTCGGATACTCCGTGCGTGAGAAATTTTAGATACAAACCGGAGCCACCAACGACAATTGGAAGCTTTCCCCTCGTTTGAATTTCTTCCATCACCGGCTTGGCCAAACCTGCATAGCGGGCCGCATCCATCTTTTCTTCCATCGATAGGAACCCAAAAAGATGATGTGGGACTTGCATCATCTCCCCGGCTGAGGGAGCGGCACTCAGAACTTCCAGCCCGCGATAAACCTGAAAGGCGTCGCCATTGACAATCTCGCCATCCAGAGCCTCCGCCAAAGACAGCGCCAGGGAGGTCTTTCCCGACGCCGTCGTTCCGCAAATGTAGAGAGGATCCCGTGGCACGTCCGGAGGATAAAAAAAACGGCCCGTCCGGAAAGCTCCGAACGGGCCGTTGTGAATTTTTAGCGATTAATCCTCCTTCTGCTCTTGAGCAGCAGGAGCTTCTTCCGCAGGGGCAGCGTCAACAACAGGTGCCTCTTCATCAGGTGCGGCCTCGGCAGCCGGTGCTTCTTCCGCAACTGGCGCAGCCTCTTCCACAGGTGCGGCATCCTCAACGGGAGCCTCTTCCACAGGTGCGGCATCCTCAACGGGGGCCTCTTCCGCAGGTGCGGCATCCTCAACGGGGGCAGCTTCCACAGGAGCAGCTTCCACAGGAGCAGCTTCCACAGGAGCAGCTTCCGCAACTGGCGCAGCTTCTGCGACCGGGGCAGCTTCCTCAGTAGGAGCAGGCTCGGCAGCAGGTGCTTTTTCTCCAGAGCCGGAATTCGCCTCTCTGGCTTCATCCTCGCTCATACTGCCCTCATCGGCTGGTCCTTTGGACTTGGCTCCATTGACAATCAAGGTCCGTCCCATGAAGGGCTGGTCGTGGAGAATCTCCACGGCGCGCTTGGCTTCATCCACACGTGCCATTGTCACAAAGCCGTAACCTTTCGAACGATGCGTGTTGCGGTTATAGACGATATCGATGTTACGAACTGATCCAACTCCCTTGAAGAGGTCTTCCAGATCGTGCTCGGCAGCATCATAGGAAAGATTGCCCACATAGAGGCGTGAACTTTCTACCGATGAACTGTCCGGAGTTTCCCGTGGCTTTTTACGGCCCTGGGCATTTCTGACGTTACTCTTACGAGGTTCGCGTGGCTTGCGCTCTTTGCGTTCTTCCTTCCCATCGAACTTTTTGGCCGGACGACGCTGCTGGACCTGAGGTTCCTTGTAGAGGCCGATAGCTTTCAATATCTTCTGCCAAAAGGTCAAGGGCCTGGGTTTGGGCGCCTGACGGCGTCCCCCGCTGCGACGGCGGTTGTTGTTATTGTTACCGCCGTTGTTGTTTCCTCCTTCGCGATTCCCTTGGGAATTGTCGCGATTACGGTTGCGGTTTCTGTTGCGGTTGCGATTTCTATTGCGATTGCGATTGCGATTCCCGGAGTTCGAGGATGAATCTCCGGCCGACGTGTTTCTATTCGGTTCTGACATGTTTCCAATTGGGTTACTTTGTTCCCAAAATTCGCCGGCAAGCTTCGACCCCATGAAACGCGATTCCGAAGTCGCCTACCCATCTTTGCGGATCGGATAAAGGCTAGAGAAGAAGCTCCGGGAGATCTGAACGTTACTCACATCGGCCGAAAAGATAACTTTCCGACGGTGCATTCGTGAATGCGTTGCCAAACTATGAGGACGGAATGATTAAGCAAGGGGTAATATTGCCGACAAGCCGGTAAAAAACATAAATAATCTACGATATATCCCCGTCGCCTTGGCCTTTTTTTAGCTTTAGCCCTTCTGAGCTGCCCCAGTTGCGTCCAGTTTTTTACCAAAAATCACAGGTCCCGCCCCACCCCGGCAGTGGAAATCAACGGCGCCGGGGCCACCAGCGCCCTCAAACCCTTGGTCGGAGAGAGCAAATTCAGCATCACCGAATCGATCTTCCATCCCAGCGAGATCGTCGAGGCAATTCGTGGAAATCCCAGAGAGTGGGACTGGTAAATAACAGAAAAGGAACTATTTTCAGTCTCATGAAGCGGATGATCATCGGAAGCGTCCTGGCCTTCCTCGGCACTCTGGCAATTGCCCAGGACACCGAAACCGAGAATAAAGAGGCCAAAAAGTCCGCCTCTGGAGCCTCCATCTTCACCGATGGCAATGCCCGCACGATGAGCCTCTCCATTCCCGCGCCCCGGGGACTGGTCCTCGACCGCGAAGGCCGCCCGCTCGCCCAAACCAAAATGGCCTACCACCTTGCGCTCGATTTCACCCGCTTCACCGAACTTGACTCACCCGAAAAAGCCATCGTGTGGGCTCAGACCAAAATCGCCGAATCGAACGCTCTTACCGGAAATGAAGTCACCTTTTCCAATGAGAAGCTCAATGCCTACTATCGCCATCGTCGCTGGATTCCCCGCATCGTCTCACAGGTCTTCGATGGCAAAAAAGCACAGTCTCTCGAAGAAAAACTCCCCGACGGGTTGGTCATCCTCCCCGTCTACATGCGGCATTATCCCGAGAAATCTCTCGCCGCCCATCTGGTGGGATACGTTGGCACCAAGACCCGCCTCCCTGATGGACCGATTAACGATGGTGACCCCCTCTTCGAATCGGTCCAAGGAAAGTCGGGTTTCGAAAAAGTTTACGACAAAGAACTCCGCGGCATTCCGGGCCGCAAAAAACTCATCTTCGATACCGAGGGCAACAAAGTCCTCGAAGAGATCTCTAAAAAACCTCGCCCCGGAGGAAACGTCGTCACCACTCTCGACCTCGACTGGCAACGTCATGCCGAGAGCGTCCTCCGTTCCGGTTGCAAACGCGGCGCCATGGTCGTCATCGACGTTATCACCGGTGAAGTCCTCGTCATGGCTTCACGCCCCAGCTTCGACCTCAACGAATTCATTCCCTACATCACTACCAAGCGCTACGAAGAACTGAAAAAAGACCCCGCTGCACCACTCTACGCACGATCCTACCAATCGCAGTATCCACCGGCCTCCACCTTCAAACCCGTCGTCGGGCTCGCCGCCATCACCACTGGAGCGATCAAGCCGTGGACTCTCATCAATTGCCCCTACTTTATTGAAATTGGTGGTCAAAAATTCCGCAACCACTCCGAAGGCCATCAAGGCGACATCCCCGTTCAACGCGCCCTCGCCAAATCCGTCAACCCCTGGTTCTACCAGGTCGGTATTATGACCGGGCCACAAACTTTCCTCAATTCCGCACGTAAACTCGGCTACGGGTCACGTACCGGTCTACCGCTTGTCGGTGAGACTCCCGGCAATGTTCCCACTCCGGAATACATCGAAAAACGCATGGGACGCCCAACCACCGACGGCGACGCCGCCAATCTCTCAATTGGTCAGGGCCTCCTCCTCGCCTCACCTCTCCAGGTTGCCCAATCGATGGCCGGCATTGCCAATGGAGTAGCCCTGATGGAACTCCGGCTCACGAAGCAAATCCAAGACTTCCACGGACGTGTTCTCGAAGCGCCTCTTCCCAAAAAACGCTTCGACCTCGATCTCGACCCTGAAGCCGTCGAAGCCGTGCATCAGGGAATGGAAGACGTCGTTCACGCGCCCTACGGAACCGGTGGCAACGCCGCCCTCAGCTTCACGATCATGTGTGGCAAAACAGGCACCGCCCAGTGGGGTCCAAAATCCAAAGAACAGGGCCTCGCCTGGTTCTCCGGATTTTTCCCACGTAACAATCCCCGCTACGCCTTCGCCGTGGTCTATGAGGGACTTCCACACGAGAAAGTGAGTGGTGGACGCAAAGCCGCTCCCATGGTCAAAAAATTCTTCAATAAATTCAAAGACGAGATCCAGGAACAGATCATCGCTCCCGCTCGCGCTGCTGTCATCGACGAGGGAACAAATCAACCCATCACTCCCGTGCCCATTCCCAACTCAAACGAAGGCGATTTCCCGGCAATCCCCCGGGCACAAATTATCAACGAAGACGAGGACATCCCTGTCGCCGAAGTGATCACGGAAGACGATCTCACCCCCGAAGCACCGGCAGATTCACCACCCGCTAGAAAACTCCCTGAAACCGGCCCTCCCGCCCCACCAGTAACGATCCCCGAGGCGCTACCGGTGAACGAATAATCACCCTTTCAGCCTCTCTTCGGGAATTCTCCCTTTACGCGCGGCACTCAACCGTTCAGGAACTTCCCGTGCCGCAACGGCCCACCTTTATCAATTTATCTTATGGACTTACAAATTGCATCACTTTGCGACTTCGCTGCCGAATATCAGGGGAAAATGGTTGTCTCCGGGACCTTTGACGCCCTCGCAGCCAAGGCCACTCCCATCGTGCACCCACAGTGTTCGCTCGCCATGCGCTTCTGCTTCACCCCTGAAGACGCCGGCGACCATGAACTCACCATCACGATCATCGACGAAGATGGAAATGCCATCAACGACAAGATGCCTATTAAAGGAGCCATGCCCGTTCAAGTTCCCGACAATGTTGCCTTTGTCAGCCGCCACCTCATCGTGGGATTTCAGGGACTTCAGTTCCCCCAGCCCGGAGTTTACTCGGTAGACATCCTTGTCGACGGAGAACTCATCCAGCGTCTTCCCCTTCGTATTATCAAGGTGGACGAACAACAGCAAGGCGGACAGCAGCCTGCGTAACAAGCATCACTTGTGAACCCTCAATCCAGCTCCAACTTCCGCTGCGTCCTCATCACCGGGGCCAGCTCCGGATTGGGGCTGGAATTTTCCCGCCAACTCGCTCCGCACGTCCAGACCCTCATTCTCGTCGCCCGACGCGAAAAAGTTCTTGAGGAAATCGCGGAGGAATTGGTCGCGGCCCACCCCGACCTCAAGGTCAAGGTCCTCGTCAGTGATCTCACCGATCCCGAGGCGCGCATCCACCTCATCAACGCGCTCTCCGAAGATGAGCTCTATCCCGACTGCCTCATCAACAACGCCGGCATGGGCGATTACGGCGAATTTCGTACTTCCGACTGGCCCAAGACCGAGCAGATGATCCGCCTCAACATCGAGGCCCTCACCCACCTCTCCCACGCCCTCCTTCCCGGCCTTATCGCCCAGCGTGGTGCCATTCTCAATCTCAGCTCACTGGCGGGCGACCTTCCCATTCCAGACTTCGCGGTCTACGCCGCGACCAAAGCCTACGTGTCCAGTTTCAGCGAAGCCCTTCGACTGGAACTCCGCTCACAGGGCGTGCGCGTCCTCGCCGTCTGCCCGGGTCCCATCAAAACCGGCTTTGGTGACACCGCCCGACGCGGCAGCACCACCAAACTCCCCGTTCAGGAAACCTTCTACGTCCCCGCCACGCATGTCGTGCGCGATTCCCTGCAAGCTCTCATCAACGACCGTCCCCGCGTCTACCCCGGTCTTAAGGTCGCCGCCGTCGCCGGACTCATCAGCCTCCTCCCTCTCGCCGTCGTTCGTCTCGTGATGAACCAGCGCCCTCGCAAAAGCGAATAATCCATCACTCAATAACTTTTAACCCAACAAACCAAGTAATGTCTCAATTCTCAGGAAAACGTGTTGTCATCACCGGAGCCGGACGCGGCATCGGCAAAGCCATCGCCCACGCCTTCGCTCGCGAAGGAGCAAAAGTCGCGATCATCAGCCGAAACGAAACCAGCTGTGGCGCAGCGGCCAAGGCCATCAACGCCGAATTCCCCGACAGTGCCCGCTTCTATGGTCTCGACGTCGCAGACTACGATGCCGTTCAGGAAACCGGAAAGCAAATCCTCGAAGATCTCGGTGGCATTGATGTCCTCGTCAACAACGCCGGCGTCACGCGCGACGGGCTTCTCATGCGCATGAAAAGCGAGGACTGGGACACCGTTCTCGATACCAACCTCAAGGGCGCCTTCAACCTCGTCAAAGCCCTTCAGCGTTCGCTAATGAAAGGCACCGACCCGCGCATCATTAACATCAGCTCCGTCATTGGACTCATTGGAAATGCCGGTCAAGCCAACTACGCCGCCTCCAAGGCCGGCCTCATCGGCTTTACAAAATCCATCGCCCGCGAACTCGCCGGACGCAAAGTCACCTGCAACGCCATCGCCCCGGGATTTATTACCACCGATATGACCGACGAGCTCTCTGACGACCTCAAGGCCGGCATCGTGGCCAAAGTCCCTCTCGCCGATTTCGGTCAGGTCGATGACATCGCCAACACCGTCCTCTTCCTCGCCAGCCCGGCCGCCCGTTACATCACCGGCCAGGTCCTCGCAGTCGATGGCGGCATGACGATGTAACATGACACTTTATCTTATCAGACACGCCACCGCCGCCCACGGGCTCTCCGGCGGCGACTTTGTCCGTTCTCTGGTGCCCAAGGGAATCAAGCAAGCCCACCGAGTTGGAACCTTCCTTCGCGAGAGCGACCTCATCCCCGACCTCGTCCTCACCAGCCCCGTCCTGCGCGCCAAAGAAACCGCGGAGATCCTCGCCAGGGAAGGATGCCCCGCTCCCCTTGTCGAGTCCTGGCTCTCCTGCGGCATGCGTCCCGAAATCGCCCTTCAGGAACTCTCCGCCTACCGCGAGCTTGACGCCGTCGCCACCGTGGGACACGAACCCGATTTCTCAACCTTCGTCGAATACCTTCTCGGCGCCACCTTCTGCACCATCCGGGTCAAGAAAGCTTCCGTCATCTCTCTTGAGATCGACCCACCCCGGCAAGCAGGCTCGCTCAACTTCAGTATCCCCTGCAAATACCTTCCGGAGTAGGACATTGACTTTCCATAAATCCTCTCGCGATTTCGCTTTGCCTTACTGCCTCTTTGCGTGATGGTACGCCCCGTTATGGCGAAGCCAAAATCTGCAATCACTCCTACCCGCTCTGAGAATTTTCCCGAATGGTATCAGCAAGTCGTCCGCGCTGCTGATCTCGCCGAGAATTCCGAAACCCGTGGCTGCATGGTGATCAAACCATGGGGGTTTGCCATTTGGGAAGCGATTCAACGCGACCTCGATAACCGCTTCAAGGCCACCGGCCACCAAAACGCCTATTTCCCTCTTCTCATCCCCCTTTCCTACCTCGAAAAAGAGGCCGAACACGCTGAAGGTTTCGCCACCGAATGTGCCGTGGTCACCCATCACCGTCTCGAAGCGGAGAAAGACGAAAACGGCAAGACCCGCATGATTCCCTCCGGGAAACTCAACGAGCCTTATGTCATTCGCCCTACCTCCGAAACCATCATCGGCAACGCCTTTTCCCGTTGGGTCGAATCCTACCGCGATCTCCCTCTCCTCATCAATCAGTGGGCTAATGTCATGCGCTGGGAAATGCGTCCCCGCCTTTTCCTGCGCACCGCGGAATTCCTCTGGCAGGAAGGCCATACCGCGCACGAAACCAAGGAAGAAGCCCTGGAAGAAACACACATGATTCATCAGCTCTATGCCGATGCCCTGCGCGACCTCCTCGCGATCCCCGTCGTGATGGGAGAGAAAACGGAAGCCGAACGATTTCCCGGTGCGGATGCCACACTGACTGTCGAAGCCATGGTACAGGACCGCAAAGCCATTCAAGCCGGTACTTCACACTACCTCGGCCAAAATTTCGCCAAAGCACAGGAAATCACCTTCGTCGACCGAGACAACAAGGAGCAACACGTTCACACCACTTCCTGGGGTGTGTCGACCCGCCTTGTGGGCACCTTAATCATGGCGCACTCGGACGACGACGGCCTGGTCCTCCCTCCCCGTGTCGCGCCCCAACAAATCGTTATCGTTCCCGTCACTCCCAAGGAAGACACCCGCGACGCCGTCATCGATGCCTGCCAGGCTCTCGCCACCCGTCTTCGCGAACAAACTTATGGCGGCGAACCGCTCCGCGTCCACGTCGACAACCGCGACCTTGGTGGCGGAGTCAAGAAATGGGAGTGGGTTAAAAAGGGCGTCCCTCTGCGTGTCGAAATTGGACCCCGCGACCTCGAGGAACGCAAAATTTGCCTCCAACGTCGCGATCAGGCGGCCAACGAAAAGAGCTTTATCGAAAAAGAAGAATTCCTCCGTGAGGTCGTTGAAACCCTGGACAATGTTCACCAATCACTTCTTCAGCGCGCTCTCGATTTCCGCGAAGAAAACGTCACCGAATGCTCTGATCTCGAAACCTTCGAAAAATTCTGGGAGGAGGAAAACCCCGGTTGGCTCGTCACGCCATGGGCCGGAAGCCGCGAACAAGAGGAAGAGCTTTCCAAAAAGCATAAGATCACCATTCGCTGCCTCCCTCTCGATAAACAGGCCGGCCCCGAAGCGGATTGCATCCTCACAGGTTCCGCCACTTCATCGCGCGCGATCTGGGGACGAAGTTACTAAGGTCTAGCGCCAGTCAATTTCGGCGCCATCCGTCAGGACCTCACCAAGAATGGGGACAGGCAGTGATTCCTCGAGTATCAAGCGATTTGTCGTCGTCGCGATATCACGTTCCGCTTCAGGATGATTGAGAATCACCCCAAGACACTTCACACCAGTCGCCTCGATGGCCTTAACCGTCAAAATGGTATGATTGATCGCACCCAGCCAATTACCCACAACCACAATGACGGGCAGCTGAAGTTCCATCGCAAAATGGGGAATTCCAAAATCCTCCCCTAGCGGTACTTCCCAACCACCGGCGCCTTCTACCAGGGTAAATTCCTGACCTTCTTGAACCGAGCGAATGTGTGAAACCATCTTACTCAACTCCAAGGGTGAGCCCTCAATCCGCCCTGCCACCAGAGGCGCTACGGGAGTTTGGAAATAGCTCGGGTTGATCACTTCCAGATCCAACACACCACCTGAGGCCTCCCACAGTCGTTCGGCATCTTCACGACTCCCGCTGCACACCGGTTTTAATCCCACCGCACCAATTCCCTTCTTGCGAAGTTCTTCGACGATAAGTGCCGAGACATAGGTCTTCCCAATGCCGGTGTCTGTGCCCGTGACAAAAACCCCTGACAATTCTTCAAACACCTTCGTCCTAGAGTTGGAGGTTAATCAGATACCAGATCGCGATCGCCAGAGCCAGAGCCGCCGTTTTCGACGTCCAGTTCCTCGCGAACCATTTCTTCAGATGATTGGCCATGGGATAAGAATATATCTTCGAGTTTTTTGCGGAAGTCCGCTTCGGAAAGATCACGTAACATCTTCCCATCTACAATAATTGAAATCGCTCCGGTCTCTTCACTCACCACAATAGCCACCGCATCAGTCTCCTCACTGACACCAAATCCCGCCCGATGCCTGAGTCCGAGAGCGCGATCGGAGAGTTCTTTTTGACTCACTGGAAAGATACAACCCGCAGCCTCCACGCGCTCCTGCGAAAGAACCATCCCACCATCATGAAGAGACGTTTTTGGATGGAAAATTGTCGTTACCAATTCCACCGATAGCTGGGCATCAATCGTGACCCCGCTGGACTCGTAGTTTTCCAGACTAATGTTCCTCTCAATAGCAAACAAAGCACCAAAACGCTTATTGGAAAGCTTCACCACCGCATCCGCCAAAGCATCCAAAAACTCCTGCTGGTGACGAGTCGAGAAGGAAAAGAGATTAGTACTTCCCAGTCGAGCCAAGGCATTTCGGAGCTCTGGCTGGAAAATGATCAAAAGACCGAAAGCCAAAATCGCCGCCGCACTTTTAATGATCCACTCGATCACTTTGAGCTCCAGCAATTGCGAGGCCAGGGTTAGCACGATCACCACCACGGCAAGGCCAATCAGAATCCGAGCTCCCCTTGTCGAACGAAAAACACGAAAAATCTGGTAGATGAGCAACCAGAGAACTCCGATCTCGGTCGCAGCCCGCCAGTGTTCCTGAAATAATTCAATCGCGCTCACTTGTTAGAGCCATTGTATCGTTAAAAGCAAAAACAAGCAACCATGGCCTCAACCCGCACTATTTTCGAACCGCTCCTCAAGGATTTTCCGCCGAAAGGCGAAAATCCTCTCCAGTTTTTTACGGACATACAAGGCATGGGCAATTTCACCCAAAAACGACAATCCCACCGAGTAATGCACAAGATCGCGCATCAGAGTTCCACCGTCCTTTGATTCAAAACGATGACGATGATGCCAAAATCGATAGGGCCCCGAACGTTGTTCATCGATGAAACTCTCTCCTTCATTCACTGATTTAATCTCTGTGACCCAGGGAATCCAGAAGCCGGGGAGAATCTTAACCCGATAAGTGATGATCTCACCCTCATACATTTCCTCCGAGGGCAAAGTCTCGATTTTAAATCCAAGATCAGGAGGAGTGATCGCATCGAGATTACGCGGTGATGAGAAAAACTCCCACGCCTCCTCAATCGGAATCGGCAACCATTGATCCTGCTCTAGTGAATGCACCTTCATGATGAGGCATGCTACTCCTCTTTTTGGATCGGTCTTCCGAAAAGATCAAAAAGTGTTCCTACTCCGGCCTCGATAATCCCTTTACCGGCATCGACCGCACCATCGGGCACCGGGATGATCTTCCCCGCGCCGTCCTTAATAATGTTAACCGCTCCACCGAGCACTCCTTTCCCGGCACCAAGGATGATCCCCTGATTCTCCAAGATCACTTTGGTCGACTCCCCAACAACCTCACCGCCATGCTTCAGCGCCCACTGCCCGGTCTCAGGAATCATTTCGAACAACCTCTCACCCGCCGCCTCGATCAAACGCTCACTGAGATCTTCCTGAGGCGAATCAATCGTTCCACTGATAACCAACGGGGTCCAAAGAAGTCCCAATTCTCCTCGCTCGAACACCTTGGTCTCGGCTCCAGGAAGGTGCGCCAGAGTACCTGGCGTGATTCCCAACCGAAACTGCCCAAAGGTAATCCGGTCACCCGTTAAGCGAAGCGTCCCTTCCAATCGCACCAAACCCTCGCTCGCCAGCCTGATGTTGGTAAGCTCCAACTGGTCTCCTCGTTTCGAAAAATCAAGACTAGCCTCTGACAAAGCCAATCGACGGAATCGGACGGTATTGGCATAAGCCGCAATTCGATCCAGAACAGGGAGCGCGGTCAGAACACCATCATCGATCTCGAGACTCCCTTCAATCCTTGCATCCTGATCAGGTTTCCCGGAGACCTTATAATCAATCTCTATCGGCCCCATGAGGCGCTGCTTCCAATCTTCGGCAATCACCTCTTCCACGCGGGTACCAGTCACATCACCGCTAAAATTCCACTGCCCGTCATCTAGAGAGTAATAGCCCTCCATCGTCAGCCGCGAACGCTCCAAGGCATCGAGGTCAGCCGAAATCAAATGAAAGCGGTTTCCCGAATAACGACCTCTGGCATTCTTGAGTACGAGCCGATTCACCATGTCAATCGGCGAGCGGATCTCTCCACCCCGCAAATCCAAATCATAAACTTCATCACCCGAACCAGGCACCACTTTCGCACCCACATTCGACCAGGACCACAATCCATCCTCGGTCTGGGCCCGACCATCCACCGAAGCCACATCGACCTTCGTCACTTCCACTTTGTCCGGGAGAAATTGCGCCCAGAATCCTGCATCTTCATCTGAACCGCCCTCCTCAGGAAGAACCTCCGGCCCTACGTCGACACCTTCCTCGCGATCGCGCTCACGAAAATCGGCCACGACATTAAGATGACTCAGACGAACATCTTTGATGCGATATACTCCGTCCCATACAGCTCCAATTTCAACCGAGGCTTCGAGATTTGATCCCTGAATATTTCGAACTCCGTCCTCTCCCGCATAATCAAAATTATCGACAGACACATCCCAACCAGTCCATCGGAAAGAAGAAAAGGAAGCGTCTCCCCCCAGCAAATCTCCGGCTTTTCCTCCCACCATCACCCGAAAGTCATCACTGCGCAGATAACTCTGTACAGCCCGATAACCCAAAATAATCCCGACAATCCCGGAGAGCAATAGCACCACACTCAACCACGCAAACCACTTCAACACACCTTTCCCGGATGTCTTCTTCTGCTTCTTTTTGGTTCGTCGGCTCCGTCTGGACATGGCGTGAATGTAGCAAGGCCCACCTGAGAGGCAATCCCTCAGCAGCCGGACCTTATTTCAATGGAATGAATCGATGTCTATTCCTTGCGCAAATCCTCCACGATAATCTTCCAGATGGATAAACCGGACTTCATGAGGCGCTCGCGCTCGCGATCAGATATTTCCTTATCTTTCTTCGCACTCTCCTCTTTTTGTTCGAGCGCGAGCAAGCGACGCTTGACCATCGATTGCTTGCCGCTGCTCATTGCCGAGGTGTCACTGGCATAAAGAGTAATTTCACTAATCGACCACTGCAGCTTATTAAGCCTCGGCGTTAATGTTGACGCATTCGCTTTATCGACAATCGATCCCTGTACCGCGGCATCAAGCCCCTTGAGTGACTCGGAGCTGGAAACCTTCCCTTCTTTTGCCCGCTTGCCAATTTTCAACAATTCCTTGAAGTATTGACGTCCAGCGCTTTCCTGCAGGCGGTCCTCGATCACGGCCTTCTTAATCTTGTTGCCCAATTTGATATATTCCCGTCGGAGCGTGGCTTGATCCTTGGTGAAATACTCGGCTCCATCAATACGGGCCACCGCCCAGGCCTTGAAAATATCAGCCGCTTTGGGCCCCAATTCGTGCAATGAGCCGTCGAGCTTATCAGGCTTCTCAGTGTCCATGGTAAACAGCTGGGCCTGCGTGCTCAACCCGCCCAATGACCATACCAGCATCGTTGCTCCGACTGTAAATACACCCCGTGTCTTCATCCTAGGGAGCAAAGTAGCACCGCTTTGTAAAGGGGTCACGTTCGGCTTTCTGGAAAATTGTAAAGATTCCGCCCAATATCTTTACAATCTTCGGCATTTTCCACCAAGCTGCTCCATAGCCTGAACCACTTTTTCGACACAAGCTTTCTGGGTCGACGTCCCAGCCGTCACCCCAATCCTCTCCCTCCCACACACTTTTTCCCGCGACAATTCTCCAGCTTGGGAAATCAGAAGAGAATCGACCCCCGCTCGACGCGCGCTTTTGACCAATTCCCGGGAATTATTGGAATTTTGACCTCCGACAACCACGATGAGGTCGCATTTCCCAAGTAATTCTCCCAAAGCCCGCTGACGATTTTTGGTAGGTTGGCAAACGGTGTCCCTGAAACAAACTTCGCTTTCAGGAAACTGCTCTTCCATCGCCGACACCAGACACCGCACCCGGTCAATCAGTTGGGTTGTTTGAGAGACTACCCCATATTTTGGCATGATCGGCAAAGTTTTCAGATCTTCCATACCCTCAATCACCCGGGCATCCGGAAAATCTCCTGTCAATCCTCTCACCTCCGCGTGCTCTTTCTTTCCGATCACCACGGGAAAATATCCTCCGGCTACCAGACTCGCCAGTGAGTCATGAGCTTTCCGAACCAATGGACAAGTCGAGTCCTTGAGGTCGTAACCCATTTTTTCCCAACGGAGTTTCTCCTGATCGGATGCCCCATGAGCTGTCACCAGCACCTCCCGGGTGCTGGCACGAGTTCCAAACAGGTCACCTTCCCGAATTCCCAAAGAACGCATTTTTTCCCGCACCACCTCATTATGAACCAACTCTCCAAGAATCGTCAGCTTGGCGCTCTTTGCCCTCTTTTCCGCGAGAGTAATCGCATCCCTCACCCCAAAACACATCCCATAGTGACTCGCTATGATGATCTCAAACCCTTTACTTTGCCCGACAAAGTCACCACCTAAAAAAGGGGGCTCTTTTAACATTTTCGACCTCGCTTTACTTTGCATTACAAAGCCAGCGTCCCCAGCAGAGAACTTTGTCAAAAAAAATGGAATCTTTTATAAGATATCGTTCAAGGCCTCCGTTCTAATACCAGCCCCTTCCTTAAAGTGAAAACCACCTCAGCCCCCTTAGCCCAGGTTTCTTCTTTTCATAGAATCAGAAACCTCATCTCCACCACCATCAAAATGATTACCGGCCTTCTGCGATCCTAGAAGGCCTGATCATAGCGCTCGATCCCGGACACGATTGCCTGCGCCGTCAGATCTTGGTAGCCTGAAGTCTTACAGCGTGAGCGCTCGTAGGAATTACTGATAAAGCCACATTCCACGAGAACGGCTGGACAAACAGTCTGACGAAGAACCGCGAACCGGCTGAACCGGACACCTCGATTTTTCACTTTCAGCTTACGAATCAACTCCCGCTGAATCGCCGAGGCCAGATACCGCCCCTTTTCACCGGTGTAAAAAGTCTCCGCCCCTCGCACCGAAGTGTATTTCGTGGCGTTAAAGTGAATACTGACAAAAACAACATTGCGATAGCGATTGGCAATCTCAGCCCGCTTGGAAAGACTCAAAAAGACATCGCTCCTCCTCGTCATCGTAACCTTATAGCCCCTTGCTTTCAAGATCGCCTCGACTTTCCGGGCCACCCGTATATTAAGATCAGCCTCTGCCACCCCGCCCCACAGGGCCCCGCGGTCTTTTCCTCCATGGCCGGGATCAATAATCACCCGCATCGCCTTGGGAGTCACTTTGCGGACCCGTGAAGGCGTCACCTTCACTGCCGAACTCTTGGATGGAATCTTGATTTTCTGACCCAGTTTCAAGGTTCTGGGATCAGAAACCTTGTTGTAGGCCATCAAGCTCGAAACCGGGACGCCATACTTGCGGGAAATGGAATAGAAGGTCTCCGATTTTGCGACCACATGCGTCGCCCCGCTGACAAACCCGAAGCCCAACAGAGCGGCCATCAATAAGATGAGTAAATTTTTACCTCCGCTCGTGCTCATAGATCCTGAATCTAGAGGAAGGTTTAGAGATTTATTTAGGACGGGTCAATAAGTTTTTAAAAAAACTTAACTATTTTGACACCTTAGCTTTCAAGCTCACCCGCCTCTTCACTCTTTTTGAACCAACGAAAGACGGGAATCAGCAGATAAATCACAAAAATGACCGCCGGGGCGTAGACCTTGAAGTTCATGATGACTCCCAGCAAAACAGCGGTCCCGAGAAGAGTCCAAACGTTTGCCTTCGTCTTCAGGTCAATTTTTTTAAAACTTGGATAGCGAACGTTGCTCACCATCAGCAGAGAAATTCCCAAAATCATGGCCGCCAGCACATAAGCCCCCCAGCCCAGGGTTCGTTGCTCTTCATGGAACTTAATAATGATAAAGGTCAGCGAGGCCACGAAGCCCGCCGCCATCGGAATAGGTATCCCCCGGAAATCCCTCCCTCCCTTTCCGATACGGGCCAAACAGTTGAATCGGGCCAGGCGGATTCCCCCACAAAGAAGATAAATGAAGGCAAAAGCCCAGGTGATCCCACTTCCCTCAGGATCAAAGGGAGTCACCACTTCCAAATCAGCCAAAACCGCTCGTGATACCAGAAGGGCCGGAGCCAGCCCAAACGAAACCATATCAGCAAGTGAATCGAACTCCTGGCCAAAAGGCGATTCCTGTCCCCCCATCCGCGCCAGCCTCCCGTCGAGCAGATCAAACAGGCAGGAACCAAAAATATAGAGCATTGCGGTCTGATACGATGGCATCGCAGCGAGAAGGCTCTCTTCCTGCATCCCCTTGAAAATTGTCAAGATCGCCAGAAAGCCACACAGGAGATTTCCCGCCGTCATCAAATTCGGCAACAGGTAAATTTTGGGTTCTTCGTCTTCCGGACTCATGGTCTTGGGGCAACAATACTGCCAAAGCCAGCCGCAGATTAAAAGCCTCAACTCCCCTCTTTCCCATCCGGGTTTTCATGGCATGATCTGCCCATGCACCTCAGTGGCGACTTAACGATGGGCACCCTCCTTGAACACTACCCCGGTGCCCGGCGAGCTCTATTTTCGGCCTTTCACATCGGCGGATGCCAATCCTGCTCCTACGAACTGACCGACACTCTGGCCTCGGTTTGCGAAAAAAACGAAATCGACATGAACGACGCTCTGATTTGCCTCTCGAAGAGTCAGGCTCATGACATGGAAATGCTCATCTCCCCTTGCGAGCTCAACGAACTCCTCGCTTCCAACCAAGAATTCATCTTTCTCGACACCCGCACCCGTGAGGAATTCGAAGCCACCTCCATCAGAAGCTCCGAACTCATGACCCAGGAACGCCAAACGGAAATCTTCGCCGACAAAAACCAAGATCAAAAAATCATCCTCATTGATCACCAGGGAAGAAATGTCCTCGACCACTGCGCCTGGTTCCGTGGACACGGCTTAAAAAACACCTTGGGAGTTGATGGCGGAATCGACCGCTATGCCCGTGAAGTTGACACCTCCATTCCCCGCTATCGACTGGAACTCGACTAAGCGGTCCTGACAAGTTGGATTGGCGGGACATTTGATTTCACACCGGCTCGATATCTACAAAAAACGGGCCAAAATCTCGACCCCCCGGTCTCGCTCCTCCATGGATTTTACGCTTCCATTGCGGAGGAATTTCCCACCAAAACTATGACAATCCCTATGAAAGCACCACTTACATCCACCCTTCTATCCGCCTCAATCATCAGTGCTGGCCAGGCCGCAATCATCGGATTCGACGAAGACTTTACCGGCGCAGCCTTAGACCCCGCATGGAATCAAGGAGGTAACGGAGGAACTTTCGACGCCACAAACGATCTCTATTCAATCACGAATGCCAATGGGGGCGGAGGAACCAAGCTTTCCCGAAACGAGGGTGGAACTCTCGGAGATTACACTCACATGGTCACCCTTGGCCTAAATTCTTTTATGGGTACAGGAGCTGACGTTAAGTGGAAAACCTTCGGTGCTGACGGGTTCACGGAAATTGTCTTCAATAGTTTTGGAAATGTGCGCCAGTTTCACACTGGGGGAAACCTTTATACCAATGTCCCAATCACCGTTGCCGATGGAGACACCCTGAGCTTCAAGCAAGTTTACACACTCTCCAGCAATACGATGGATGTAAGCTATTCAGTCAACGGAGGCGCAGATCAGAGTCTCTACTCAGGCACAGGAAACGGCGCGAGCGGTTTCCAAAATGTCATCACGAGCTTTGCTGAGGTCGAAGTCTTTGAATTCGGAGCCGGTGATCCCGTTCCGACCATTGAAATTCAAGAATGGAGCCTCTCACCGACTGTTGCAATTCCAGAGCCAAGCACATCACTGCTCCTCGCAGGCTGCTTTGCTCTCACGGCGATCAGACGTCGCCGCTAGTTGCAATTCGAAGTTCGCTTGCGACACCCGAAACCTTAGGGTTTCGGGTTCTCTTTTGTAAACGACCAGAATTCCATTTAAAGTCTACTTGGCGAGTTCTCCCAGAGAGTATCGCCGCCCCCTCCAACCTCAACTCTCCACCCACAAGAATCATGCTAGCTCTCTCCAAAAAAATGCGATCCTTTCTCCTTTCGGGCTGTCTTTTCCTAGGTTTCTCGGTTCTCAACGCTCAAGACAAGGTCAAGATTACCTCCTCGGTCGAAGAGGCCGAGGTCGGATCGCTCCTCGATGCCAACGAGCCCTCGTCCTCCTCGGACTATCGCATTTCGCGACTCAGCTTTCATCCCAAGAGAGGAAGCACCGAGTGGGTGCAATACGAATTGCCGGCCGCAACACGGATCGAGAACATCGGAGTCTACTGGTTCGACGAAGCGCAAGCTGGCGCCTACGTGCGCAACGAGCGTAAGGAAATCCTTCCCCGCTCTTGGAAGCTCCTCATTTGGAAAGACGATCAGTGGCAAGCTGCCAAGACTACACAAGATCAACTCGGCGTTGAGCGAGATTACTACAATGTCGCCAAACTCACCGAAGCGGTAACGACGACCAAGTTCAAAATCGAAGTCGAACTCCATGACGGACTCTCCGGAGGAATCCTCGGCTGTCAGATTAACAAGGCGTCGACCCCCGAAGCAGAAAAAAGCTTCACCGATCCCGATCAAGAATTGAAACGAATCAAAGCAAAGGCCAGCAAGACCTTGGCTTTGGATGTGGATGAGTTCAACGGCTACTCCCACCTCAATGGAAACCGTCCAGAATTCGATGGCTGGCTCAAAAAGGACAATAATGGGGAATTCCTCGAGAAGAACGTTCCCAAGTTCCTTTGTCCGAACGAAGACTTCACCGAGGTCTTCAACTACCGCTGGTGGATGATCACTAAGCATCTCAAGGAATGGGAGGAAGACGGCAAAAAATTCTACGTCTTTACCGAATTCCCGGGGTTCCCAGGCTGGGCCGCCAACAGTGGCGCAATCCCCGCTCCGGCAGGTCACCAGTTTTACGATCTTCGCTGGATGCGTGACTCCAAGTATCTCAAATCTTACGCCGAATACTGGCTCGCCGGACCGCCCTCCCATAAAATGCAAATCCAGAACAATTGCTGGTTGGGAACCCTCCCAAGGCCCCAGAGCCATCACTACACCAGTTGGATGGTCGATGCCTCGGAGGCAATGCTCAAGGTTCACCCCGATGCCGAGTGGCGCGACCGACTCCTCCCGGCGATGGAGAACCATCAGCAAGTTTGGGACAAAATTTTCCAAGTGAAGGCTCCGGGCAAGACAACGGACGGGCTCTACAAGTGCCTCGACATGTATGACGCCAACGAATTCACCATTTCAACCACCCTGAGCTTGATCGCATCTGAGGGCGCGTTCTCTAAATACACCGTCGAAATCAATCAGGAAGAACCCTACAAAGGTCAAGAGCGCTGGCGGCGCTACTTCACCGATGGAAAAGGCTGGCACCTCGCCTTCGACGAAGGGATGAAAAGCGATCCTCTCGTCTATCCTCAACCATTTGATCTGGAGAATTACAACACCGTGCCTCAGCCCTTCGGTGGGAACCACGATTGGTATATCGACAAGAATGGAGAGCGCAAAACGAAGAACTCCAACAGCTATCCCAACTGCTTCACCGTTCGCCCTTCTCTCAACTGCTACATGTTCGGAAACTACCAGTCACTCGGGAATCTCTACGCGCAAAAAGGCGACACTTCCAAGGCGAAAGAATACACCGAACGAGCCGAGAAACTTCAGGAGCAAATCGTGAGCGCGCTCTGGCATAAGCCTGCCCGCAATGACAAGCACGTCTATTATGAGAAGCGCGGCGCTATCAATGATCCCTTTTTCTACTCACGTCTCTCCGGTGATAATCTCTACACTGGAGACGTCGGCGATCCACTCGGGATCATTCGGGAGACGGTTGGTTACACGCCTTGGTATTTCAACATGCTCCCCGAGGAGGACGCGCAATACGATATTGTTTGGAAACAATTGGCCGATGAAATGGGCTTCAAGCAACCCTTCGGAATGTCCACCGCCGAGTATCGTCACGACTTTTTCAACGAGATGTCCTACGGCTGGAATGGCCGCGGTTGGCCCTTTCAAAACTCGGTCGTTTACAAAGCCTTCGCCAACTACCTCCGGAATTACAAAGACTCTCGCGGTGACATCTCCGAGAAAGATCGGAAGTTACTCTACCATCACATGAGGCAATATGTAGAACTCCACGGTCGGAGACGCACCATCGGCGAATGGTATCTCCCCCGCACC
>NHEN01000044.1 GCA_002172625.1 Verrucomicrobiaceae bacterium TMED86
GAATTTCGAATTCGAATGCGAAGTCAAAACGGCCAAAAGCGCCAATGCCGGCATCTTTATCCACACCGCCTATCAGGAAAAAGGATGGCCCTCCGTTGGATACGAATGTCAGGTCAACGCCACCCAGAAGGACTGGCGTAAAACCGGCAGTATCTACAGCTTCAAAGACGTCAAAACCCCAGGCCATGTCGACGACAAATGGTTCACCTACAACATCAAGGTCGAAGGAAAGAAGATCACAGTCACCATCGACGGAAAGGTAACCAACGAATACACCGAACCCGCCGACCACAAGGAAAAGACCAAGCGCCTCAGTAAAGGCACCATCGCTATTCAGGGCCACGACCCCGGCAGTTTGATCCACTTCCGCAAACTCCGCATCCGCAAGCTCGACTAATCCTTCATCTCAGCTTCAAAGGGCCTCCCTAACCGGAGGCCTTTTTTAGTTTCCAAAAATAAAAAACAGCCTCCGCCCGATCCCGGGTGGAGGCTGTTAAATTTTTAGAGGTAATCGCTTAACTTAATGCGCTCACCACGCTGGCGGCATTGATGCCGAGCTCGTCCATCACCACGTTACCAGGTGCAGACATGCCGAATCTATCGATTCCGACGACGGAACCTTCGAGTCCGACATACTTATACCAGAGGGCGCTGACACCAGCCTCGATGGCAACACGCTTGGTGCAGGAAGACGGGAGAACCTCCTCGCGATACTCGGCGGTCTGGCGATCAAAGCGCTCCATGCAAGGAACGGAGACCACGCGGGCTCCGGCTCCAAGTTCTTTGGCAGCATTGACAGCGTGCTCCACTTCCGAACCAGTCGCAAGAATGATACACTCAAGAGCGCCCTCTTCCTTCTTGAGAATGTAGGCTCCCTTACCAACACCATCACGGCGGGTTTCGACAGACGCATAATCATTCAGAGGAAGAACCTTCTGACGGCTCAAACTAAGAACGGTCGGTCCGTCAGTACGCTCCATGGAGGAAATCCAAGCTCCGGCGACTTCCTCCTGATCGGCAGGACGAATCACGTCGACGTTGGGAATGACGCGGAGACCGCTGACCGTTTCCACCGGCTGGTGAGTCGGGCCGTCCTCTCCCACTCCAACGGAATCGTGTGTGAAGACATAGGTGACAGGCAGCTTGGCAAGACCTGCGATACGAATCGCGGGACGAAGATAATCAGCGAAGACGAGGAAGGTCGCTCCACTGGCGCGGAAGAGGCCATCGTAGGCGATGCCATTGCAGATCGCGCCCATCGCATGCTCGCGAATACCGAACCAAATATTACGCCCTTCCGGAGTCACAGCGGAATAATCGCCACCGTCCTTGAGGTAGTTCTTTGTCGATCCGTAGAGGTCGGCTGACCCGGTGATGAGATTAGGCATGGCCTTGGCCACAGCGTTGATCACGACACCACCCGATCCACGGGTTGCGTCGGCGTAATCGTCGGCGAAGGCGGGAATCTGAGCGGAGAGATCAGTCGGAACAATATTAGAGACACCTGCCTGGAGTTCTTCGGCGAGAGCCGGATTGGCAGCGGACCAGGCAGCGAACGTCGCTTCCCATTCGGTAAACTCGGCAACGCGGCCTTCGTTCTGTGCGGCGAAGTATGCTTTGGTCTCCTCGGAGACAAAGAAGGTCTCTTCCGGGAGTCCCAGCCCCTTGCGAGCGGATTCAGCAAAGTTCGCTCCACCCTCACCGTGGCCTTTGGCCGTTCCGGCAACTTCGGGAATACCACGACCAATCTCGGTCTTGGCAATAATGACCGTTGGCTTGCCGTTGTCGCTCGACTTGGCGGTATCGAGAGCGGCTTTCACGGCGGCGAGATCATGCCCGTCGATGGTTACGGCATCCCAGTTGAGAGACTCGAAATATTTCGCTGCGTCCCAACCTTGGGAAACGTCAGCCATGGCGTCGAGAGTGACGTCATTGGAATCGTAAATCAAAATGAGGTTATCGAGCTGGCTATGACCCGCAAAAGCAATCGCTTCCTGGGCAACTCCCTCCTGAAGACATCCGTCCCCAGCGAGAGCCACGACGTGGTTGTCGATAATAGTGTGATCGGCGGTGTTGAATTTCGCGGCGGCGCGCTTTCCGGAGAGAGCATATCCCACGGCATTACCCACTCCCTGTCCCAGTGGTCCGGTGGTGGCTTCGACACCTTCGGTCTCGTCGAACTCAGGGTGTCCCGGAGTGATCGAATGTAGTTTGCGGAAATCAGCGACGTCCTGAATGGAAACATTGTACCCCGAAAGGTGGAGCCAGCTGTAGATGAACATCGAGCCGTGACCGGCAGAAAGGATGAAACGGTCACGATTCAGCCACTTGGGAGCGCCGGGGTTAAAACGGAGGGATTCGCCAAAAAGAACGGCGCCCATATCTGCGCAACCCAAGGGGAGGCCGAGGTGACCGGAGGAACAGGCGTGGACGGCATCGATGGCCAATCCGCGGGCCTCAGCGGCTACTCTTGTTAGTGCTTCTGTATTCATGAGGGCGGCAACCTCACTAAATCTAGCGGTTCAATCAAGAAGTATTAGCTTTCACCAAGGGGATTCTTTGCGGCAAATCGACATTTATTCATGATAATTCCTCATGTAAACCACCCATTCTTGACCTTCGCCCGCCGCCGATTGATCATTTCGACGTGAAAAACACCTCGGACGAACCGGATTTGGACGGAAAGCTCCTTCTCGCCGACCCGTCGCTCCGTGGAGGGATTTTTCACAAATCAGTCGTTCTACTCGCTGACCATTCCCAGGAAGACGGTGCGATGGGCCTCATTCTCAATCAACCGGCCGGACACACCGTCGGAGATCTCCTCAAGGGAGACGAGTTTACCGACCTCCTCTCGGTGCAAGTCCACATCGGTGGCCCTGTCGCCAAATCCCACCTTTCCTTCGCGGCATTTTGGAATGAGAAAGAGAATTTCCATTTTAAAGCCCGTATCTCCGCGGAAGACGCCATCCGCTACGTCCACAAACCGGGCGCGATTGTTCGCGCTTTCGTAGGATATTCCGGCTGGGAAAAAGACCAACTTGAGGACGAAATAGAACAACAGTCGTGGTTTGCGGTGCTCACGAAACCAGAACTTCTCTCTGTCTCGCACGATTCCGGCCTTTGGAAAACCATCATGGAGGGAATTTCCCCCTTCCACCACATTCTCTCCAAAGCTCCCGACGAGATTCTCTCGAACTAATCCCATCAATCACGAACTCTGACTTGGCAGCAGCTTTCCCAAAAGGATAGCGACACTCCTAAATCATATGGAAAGCGTTCGTCTCCTTTATCAGACCATTCTTTCTGGCGCCCCCGCCTTTCAGTGTCCGGCCCAACAAACAGCTCGGGAACCAGCAGGGAAACTCGGCCTCCGACTTGCCGCCAAAAGTAAAACCCTCTCTACGATGCTCCGCCCCGATTGAGGCTTGCGATCATTTGAAGTCCACAGGCTCGCGCTTTCCGTCTTTATTGACGATGGTGAACTGCCCACCGGATTTTTTGGCCAAAGTTCCCATCGCTTCCTGAGCTCTGGGCTCCATGAGAGACACGGTATTAATAATAATCCCCTTGGTCCGGGCACGTGATCCGATTCTCTTGGCAATATCCAAAGACTCTTTTCCAGAAACACCATCGGTCATAAAGAAAATAGCTTGGGGAAGTGGATCCATATCGAAAGCCATTTCCAGAGGACCTTTCCAGCTCGTCCCAAAGGAGAGCTTGGATTCCTTCACGATCTTTTGCGATTTTTTCAGCTGGAGATTGGTAAGGTCAAGCCATTCGGGAACCTGTTTCTTCCCCTGCGGCTCCCAGCCACCGGCCCCTTTGCCGGTCCATTCAAATTTCTTGGACCCATCACTAATTGTCGCACTCCTCTTGTCCTTACTGTGCTGCACCTGGTTACCCGCCACCCAAGCCGGACCGGAAAAGAAGACAATCTGGTATTTCGTTCCTGGCACAAGACTATCGAGAGATTTCTTCATCTCCTTCCGCATCAGCGGTTCACGTCCCTGGCTTTTCATGGAGGACGAGTAATCGATAATATAAAGCACCCGTTCCGCCGAAGTTTTCTGTCCGAAAAAGCTGCCTCCTCCACCGGAGCCAAATCCGTCACCACTTCCCCATCCGGCACCGAACCCTTCACCGTCTCCGAACTCAATACTCACTTCGGGAACATTGATTTCCGGCACGGGAACCGCGACCGGCGAGGTGGTATTGGCCGCAATGACTCGAGCCATGGCAGAAGAAGGGGCCGCAGGTTTTTTCTCCACCTGGGTTTGGACCTTTTTGATCTTTTGAGTCTCGTCATCCTCAGCTTCCACCGAATAGGAAACCAACTCGGGGATTTCCTCCTTTTGAACTGCCATCGCGATCAAAAACAGGATTACTCCCATCAGAATAGTTGTCAAAAGGCCCACCAGCAGGCTGGTGATCGTGGACCACCGACGTTGAGAGGCAAGGCGCTCGCGGGTTTCAGGGCTGAGATCTGCGTGTAAGCTCATGATGATTGGGTAGGTGAGGTGTGTTTGGGGACTTGAGATTAACTATCTTCAAAAACGCGATTCGACAGGCAAAAATTAGAAAAAATGGTCACAAAAACAATATTTTCAGCTATTCCAGACCTTCCAGCCAATCCTGAAAAGCTGATTCGTCAGTTCCCAGTTGGATCGCCACTTTCTCGCGATCAGCGAGACAAGCCAGGCGCTCGGGAATATCAATCGCGCCTTTACCTAGTTCCCCCTCCATCACGTCGAGGAATTTCGAAGGATGGGCCGTTTCCAAAACGACGGTGTGGGACTCCGGATGATCTTTCCGCCAGGCCTCGGCAGCCATCCAACCCACCGCGCCATGTGGTTCGAGGGTATATCCGGCTTCCGCCTTGACCCGTCGAATCGTATCGCGGGTTCTTTCATCATCGTAGGCAAAGCCCGCAATCCGTGAACGCATCCGCTCCCACTCGGAGCCAAAAATACTTTCCATGCGGGCAAAGTTACTCGGCGCTCCCACATCCATGGCATTGGAAATGGTAGCCACACTCGGACGCGGACGATACTCCCCTTCCTTGAGGTATACCGGGACGACATCATTCCGATTGGTGGCGGCCACAAATTGCTCCACCGGCAAGCCCATCTCCTCCGCGAACAATCCGGCGGTGAGATTCCCAAAGTTCCCGCTGGGAATCACAAAGGTCGGCTTCGCGCCTTCAGGCAAATTACGCGCGGCATCAAAGTAATAAAAACTCTGCGGAACGAGGCGGGAGATATTAATCGAGTTCGCCGAAGTAAGATTCATCCGCTCTGACATCTCACGCTTGAGAAAAGCCGACTTCACCAGACGTTGACAGTCATCGAAAGTACCTTCGATTTCCAAGGCGGTAATATTGTCGCCCAAAGTCGTGAGCTGCTTCTCTTGCAGACCGCTCACCTTCCCTTTGGGATATAAAATGATGACACGTGTTCCCGGCACTTTGTGAAAGGCACTGGCAACCGCCCCGCCGGTATCTCCGCTGGTCGCAACCAACACCGTGAGCAAGCCATTGTCATCTTTCGTCAACCACCCCATCAAACGGGCCATAAAACGCGCACCGAAATCTTTGAAGGCCAGCGTCGGACCATGATACAATTCGAGGACATACTCCTTCTCTTTCACCCTCACCAATGGGGCCGGAAAATTGATTGCCTCATGCACAATCATTTCCAATTTCTCCGCAGGAATGCTCTCGCGAAAAACCTGACGCGCAATTTGAAAACCCAGTTGACTGAGACTCAAATCCCGCCAGCCACTCCAAAAACCATCTCCAAGTGGCTCGATCTTCTCGGGCATGTAGAGCCCGTTATCTGCAGGGAGCGAGCGAAGGACCGCCTCTTTGACGTCAACAAAATCTCTGGGGCTTTTGGTACTATAAAATCGCTGGGACATGACTAGCTGATCACTTTAACGCCATCCAAATTCACCCCGGAGACATAGAGCTGATTTCCCAAATCAACTTTGGTGAACACTGCCGAAATCGCCTCACCAACCCTTTGAGCCGACTCCTCCCCTTCGCAAAGCGCGAAGACACTTGGGCCTGCTCCCGAGATGCTGAATCCAAGAGCACCAGCACCCATGGCAGCTCTCTTGGCTTTGTAAAATTCCGGGATGAGTTTCTGTCGCCGGGGCTCCGCAATCACGTCGTGCACCGAACGACTGATCATACCGTAGTCCTCCTGAATCAGGCCACAGATCAAACCTCCGAGGTTTCCGATTTGTTGGGTGACATTTGCCAGCGGAACTTCGGTTGGCAAAATCTCCCGGGCCACTTTGGTCAAAATTTCGATGTCAGGATGCACCACCGCTGCCCAGAGATTCTTGGGCACGGGAAGCTGGGAGATATCCAACTCCTCGTTGTCGCGAATAAAGACAACCCCTCCCAGCAGGCAGGGGCCGACATTATCCGCATGCCACGCTCCATCGGCGCTGGCCTCTCCGGTCATCGCAAAGGGCAAAAGTTGTTTCTTGGTAAGCGGTTCTCCAATGAGCTTGTTCACTGCATAGGCCCCGGCCACCGCACTGGCGGCACTGGAACCCAATCCGCTGCCAAAAGGCATCTTTTTGTGAATCTCCAGTTCGATCCCCAGATCGAGCATGCCCAGATGCTTCAGCAAATCCAACGCTGCCACTCCGGCGGTATTCTGCTCTGCCTCGAGTGGCAATTTCCCGTCATCGCCGGTGATTTTAGTAATCCTGAGACCAGGCTCCGGTGAATGACGGGCCACGATTTCATCTCCCGGTGCATCAATGGCAAAACCAAGAACATCATAGCCGCAAGCCACATTGGCTACCGTTGCTGGTGCGAATACCCGCACTTCTTTCATCGTTTCCCGCTGCATTTGAAGGCGCGAATTAGCAAATGTTAGGCAAGGGGGCAATCCTTACTCTCGACTCGCTGAGAGACCATTTTTCGATTTGGCAGCATAAATCAGAAAGCCAATCCCCACCGCGATCATGAAGAAGGAATAAAACTGTCCCTTCGTGACCCCCATGATCTTCTCGGCATCTGGCTGGCGAACATTCTCAACCAAAATCCGGAAAATGGCATAGCTGATGAAGAAACAACCCGAAATGACCCCATGCGCAAGCCTCGGGAGAAAGACGCGCACTGCATAAAGAGCCGCGAAGATTAGCGCGCCTTCAAGAACTCCTTCATAAAGCTGAGAAGCATGACGGGCCGGAGTATGATCAGCTAAAGCCTTCAGCACTTCCGGGTCACGACGACCGATTTCCAGGATTTTTTCATAAGCCTCTCCGGTCACATGAAAATACTCGTAGTTATCCTGCTTGAGGGTTGCCGTAATTGCTCCGACTTCTTCGGAGCTTGTCGCAGCTTGCTGTATCGCCAACTGCAGGTTTTCCGCATTTTCCTTTTCAAAGAGAGACTTTGGAAACTTCACCGCCCACCAATTCGAAGCTGCGGTCGTCGTTCCATAGAGCTCTCCGTTGATGAAATTTGCGATTCGACCAAAGAACACTCCCAGCGGAGCGACAATCGCAATTCCGTCGCCCAAACCCGGCCAGGAAATTTTGTTTTTCCAGGCGTAGAACAAAGTGAACACCATGATGCCCAGAATTCCTCCATGAGAAGCCATGCCCCCTTCCCAGACTTTGAAAATGATCATGGGATCCTCCGCGATCACGCCCCATCCCCGCTCGGGAATCATGTAGAAAAACACATATCCGAGACGTCCTCCCAAAAAGACTCCGAAAAGCGCGGTATAAGTCACCACATCTCCCACCTTCTCCGGCCCAACTACCCAGAGCTTCTTCCGGGCGAGACGTGTAAGAATGTAGTAGGCCGCCACAAATCCGACCACATAGGAAAGCCCGTACCATCGCAGGGCAATCTTTTCGTTAATCCCAAAAATGACGGGGTCCCAATTGTGGACGTATGTGGCAAGTAAGCTGAGCACGGGCCAACTTGACACCATCACCGGCGAATCGGCAAGCTCAGGAAGCAGAGACCAGCCAGCCAACGAAGCCAAGGTATCCCACGAAAAGAAGCAATCCCTCCCACCGGTCCAGTTTCATGCGATGCCACATCATGGGCATGAGAATGATGGCCGTTCCCAACATCACCCCAATATGGATCACGGTAACTCCGTCAGCTTTCAATGGCGCGACCAATCCGGCAATTCCTACCACGGCAAGGAGATTAAAAATACACGACCCCACCGCATTCCCCACGATGATATCGCCCTGCTTTTTCATCGCGGCAACCACCGAGGTCGCGAGTTCCGGCAGAGAAGTTCCGAAAGCAAATAAAGTGAGCCCAATCACGGCCTCGGAGACTCCAAAAGCCCGCGCCACATGCTCCCCTCCATAAACCATGCGATCCGCTCCCACGACTAAAAGAACTGCACCCAGAATGATGAGAAGGAGATCATAAAAAATCCGCCCGGTTCCACTCTTTCGCACTTCCTCGATCATCTCTGGAGGAACTTCCTCGGAACAATCAGCACCAGGGTCACTTCGTGCCTCGATTAAACTGAAGATGACATAGAAGATAATTCCCACCGCGAGAATGGCTGCTTCCCAACGCTCGATCTCTCCATCACGAAGCATCAGGGAAAACACAATGGTTGCCACAAGAAGGATCGGCATTTCCCGCCGAATCACCTGCCGGTGAATGGCCAACGGAAAGATCGCCGCTCCAATACCCAGCACCAAACAGATGTTACAAATATTCGAGCCAATGACATTGCCAATCGCCATCCCCCCCTGGCCACTCCAATTAGCCTTAATACTCACCACTAATTCAGGCGCACTCGTTCCAAAAGCCACCACCGTCAAACCAATCACGAGCGGACTGATCCCGAGCCTGATGGCCAATTCCGATGATCCCTTCACCAACCATTCCGCTCCATAGTAAAGCAAAACAAGTCCCAGAAAGATCCAGCAAATATCCAGTAGCACAGCGCGATAATGGTGCAGATGTCCCGACCCCGCAAATACGAAGACCGGTAGATTTTATCTTTCGACCGCTACCCCCCGATTTTGATCAGCTCGACGTCAAAGACGAGCATGCCGGCGGGTGCTCCGGGACGGCTGGGCTTCTCACCATAGGCCATTTTCCCGGGAATCCAAAAACGACGGGTTTCTCCTTCCACCATGAGCTGAACTCCTTCGGTCCAACCTTCGATCACGCCATTGAGCGGGAAGGAAATGGGCTCGCCACGTGCCACGGAGCTATCGAACATCTTACCGTCGGTGGTCCAACCGGTGTAATGCACGAGCACTTTGTCAACCGCCTTCGGGTAGGCCGAACCGGAGCCGGCCTTGAGCAATTTGGAAGCCAGACCACTGCTGCTTACTTCGGCATCATCGGGAGCTGCCGCAACATCATCAGGAGCATCGATTCCCTTGGGCTCTTCCGGGGCCTGGGCGACATCGAGGAGTTCGAAATCAAAGGTGAGATCACCCGTTGGGGCTCCTTGCGGTGGGTTTTCGCCAAAAGCCAGAGCGGCGGGAACCCAGAAACGGGATTTCCCACCCACCTTCATCAGCTGTAGTCCTTCAACCCATCCTTTGATGGAAACTTGATCCAATTTGAATTGAGCAGGGCCTTGATGAAGCGCCGTGCTTTCCACCAACTCGCCCGCAAGGGTCCAGCCACTAAAATGAACCGTCACAACGTCCTTGGGACCGGGAGTATCTCCCTGACCTTCCTCCATGTGATGAACCGCCAGCCCGGAATCGGTGGTGATCGCATCTTCGTGGGCTTCCGCAACATTCTCAGGGATGTCGGGCGTCGGAGCGGCCTTTTCGATTTCGAATAATTCGACATCAAAGACCAAATCCCCCGCCGGAGCACCGGGTCGTTGGGGCACCTCACCATAGGCCAGATCGGAAGGAATCCAGAAACGTCGTTTTTCACCCACGACCATCAACTGCACCCCCTCGGTCCAGCCGGGAATAACCTGATTGAGAGGAAAAGTAATCTGCTCGCCACGCTTGACCGAGCTATCAAACATCTTGCCATCAGAGGCCTGCCAACCGGTGTAGTGCACCTTTACGGTGTCACGCGGTCCCGGATGATCAGTGCAGCAACCTTCCTTGAGAACCTTGGAGGCCAGACCGGAAGCAGTCTTCTCGGCATCGGCGGGGGCTGCGGCTACGTCATCGGGAGTCTTCAGTTCGTCACTCATGAGAGGCCAGTAACCGCTGGAGACATTTCCGCAAACAAAAAACGGCCTGCTGCACGTGGCAACAGGCCGTTTGAAATCGTTCGGGGCGAGCTACTGGCCGATTTTGAGGACTTCGATATCAAAGACGAGGACTCCCTGGGGACGCCCATCCTGGCCGTCGTAGGCCAAATTTCCGGGAATCCAAAAGCGACGCTTTTCGCCCTCAACCATTAACTTTGCTCCTTCTAGCCAGCCTTGAATCACCCCGCCTCGCAAGGAGAAGGTAAAGGGCTCACCACGCTGAACCGAGCTATCAAACATCTTACCATCCTCGGCACGCCAACCGGTGTAGTGCACCGTAACGGAGTCGGTCGCAGTTGGCTTCTTCTCGCCTGTTCCCTTCTTAAGAACTTTCGATGCCAATCCAGACTCGGTCTTTTCCGCGTCAGCCGGAGCTGCTGCGACATCGTCGGGAGCCGAAATAGGAGCGCTGAACTCAAGAAGCTCAATATCAAAAACCAAGTCACCGGTGGGAGCTCCCGGCTGTCCTGCATTCCCGAAAGCCAAAGCAGCGGGAATCCAAAAACGACGAGACTCGCCTTTCTTCATCAACTGAATTCCTTCGGTCCATCCTTTGATCGGAGCCTTGGAAAGAGGCATCGCCATGGGGCGACCATTGGGCATTTTGCTTGATCCCACGGATGAGCCATCGGTCTTCCAACCTGAGAAATCGAATTTCACAAAATCATCCTCACCAGGAGTGGCGGTTCCCTCACCAGCCTTGAGAACCTTGCTGGCCAAGCCGGAATCGGTTTTGAAGGCATCATCAGGTGCGGCGGCGACATCAGCAGGAGCATCCGGAGCTTTGGGAGCCGGCGGGGGCTTCGGTGTGGACTTGAAGTCAACCAGTTCCATATCAAAGATCAAATCGCCGGTTGGAGTGCCTTCAGGACCTTCGTTACCGAAAGCCAGCGCAGCAGGAATCCAGAAGCGACGCTTCTCGCCCTTGACCATCAATTGAAGAGCTTCCGTCCATCCTTTGATGGGAACTTGGTCGATCTTGATCTGGCTCGGCTGCCCATCGATCATGGTGCTGTGAAGAAGATCGCCGTCTTTTTTCCAACCACTGAAATTCACGGTAGCAACATCGGAAGCGCCTGGCTTCTCCTTGCCCGTTCCGGCCTCCAGGATTTTGGACGCCAAACCGGATTCGGTTTTTTCGGCATCAGCGGGCGCAGTCAATTCCTTGGGAGCATCGGGAACGTTGGATTTGGTGAAAGAATGAAGCTCCACGTCAAAGACGAGCATTCCAAACGGACGCCCCTGGGGACTTGGCTCATTTCCGTAGGCCAACTCTCCGGGAATCCAGAAGCGACGCTTTTCACCGGCAACCATGAGCTGAAGCCCTTCGGTCCACCCGGGAATTACCTGAAAAAGCGCGAATTCCGCAGGCTCGGGAGCCTGGCCGGGACGGCGAGCTTTCAGGGAACTATCAAACATCTTGCCGTCCGAAGACTGCCATCCGGTGTAATCAACTTTCACCTTGTCCCACTTGCTGGGCTTCTCCTTGCCTTCTCCGGCTTTGAGAATCTTAAAAGCCAGGCCGGATTCGGTCTTTTGCGCATCGGCGGGCACTGCCGCCACATCAGCCGGAGCCTTGAAGGCTGGGTTTTCTTTGGGAGCTGCAGGAGCCGCCGGCTCTGCTTCTTTTTCTTTGCCGGGCTTTGCGGGGTCTTGAGCGACCGCAGTCAACCCAAGGGCACCACTTAAAATGCCGGTAAGAGCCCAGCGCGTTCTAATAGTCATGTCGCGGGCAACCTCACTGAGCGACCGCCCCGTGTCAACGCCACATCTCGCAAGAATGAGCCGAAAAACCAGCCCCAAAGCTTGTCAGCCAATACCGATCATCCCTCGAGTCTGATTTAAGCCGCTCTTCCAGAGCAAATAAAACACAGGGACTGGAGCAATTCCCGTAGTCATTGAGAACTTTTCTCGTCTCCTCCAAAGACCACCCCAACTTCTCTTCCAGCGCCTCGATGACATCGCGTCCTCCGGTATGAGCCAACACCTGGGAAGGATCTCCGCTCCGCTTTGCCCAAAGAACACTCACCGCATCAGCCGCCAATCCCGGCACGCTCTTGTGAAGTTTGTTCTGTAATTTTCCCCCTCCATTTACGAAGCGAATCTTCTCCCGTTCCTCCGGAACATGCACCGTTTGGAATTCTCCCACCTGCCACTTTCCACCCGATTGTTCATCCGACCAAACCGCCGCCGCCGCTCCGTCTCCAAACAAACATAAGCTAATCAAAACACCCGGGTCTTCGTTCACATAGAGCGCCGCCGAACAAATTTCCACCGCGATTGTCGCGACTTTCTTCCCCGGATTTGCCGCCAAAAACCCTTCTGCAGCCCGCATCATCGGAATGGCCGCGCCACAGCCCAGCCCGACGATGTCTTGTAAATAGACATCATCCCGCATCCCCAATTGCTCGGCGACATGACTGCTCACTCCCGGACAAAGATATCCGGTACAGGTGCACACAATGAGCGCATCAATTTCCGCGACGCTCACTCCCGTGTTCAAGAAGGCTTCCACGGACAACTTCGGCGCTTCCCTCTCGAAAAACTCATTCAATTCCTGCGCTCCCGCATCAAACATCGCCGCAGGTTGACTTGTCGAAAAATGCCTTTTCGAAATGCCCGACTCTCCTCCGAGAACCCGGCCAAGAATCCCCTGCCCCCGTTTACTCAGTTTGTGAAACGCATCCGTCTCGCGCGTAAATTCTAAACACTCCGGCTGGGTATAAGAGGATTGGGGGAAGGCACTAGCGAGAGCATCGAGAAACATCCCCTGCAATTTTACCTAGATTTCTGATTTGCCAACCTAATTCACTTCAACCGGAGGTCGGCATCACGATTTCCCCTGAAAAGATTAATCACATCATCCAGCATCAGATAAATCGAGGGAACCAAAATGAGTGTAATCGCTGTGGCAAACAAGATTCCAAATCCCAGTGATACGGCCATGGGAATGAGAAATTTAGCCTGGAGGTCTGTTTCCAATAGCATCGGCATAAGTCCGGCGAAGGTCGTCAACGAAGTCAGCAGAATTGGACGAAACCGTCGCGCGCCGGCAATTACCGCAGCTTCCTTAATCGTCGTAGCTCCGTCCCGATTTCGATTAACATAATCGACCAGAACCAGACTGTCATTCACCACCACCCCGGCCAAAGCCACGATCCCGCAGAGCGACATGATGCTTAAATTCATGCCCATGACAATGTGTCCCGCGATCCCCCCCACAATTCCAAATGGAATAACACTCATCACGATCAACGGCTGAATGTAGCTTTTCAATGGAATCGCCATCAGGACATACATCATCAGCAAAGCCCCAACGAACCCGACCATCATCTCACGGATACTGTCACTCTGCGCGGCTTTCTCGCCTTCGAGGGAATACCGCACTCCGGGAAACTTCTCGGCCAATACATCCAGCACTTCTTCCTGATAGCGGTCGCGAATCTTGTCGGCATTGTAGCCACTCGTCCGGTCCACATCGCCCGACATACTAATCGCCGGATTTCGGTCAATTCTACGAATCGTAGCCGGACTCCGTCCATAGTCGGGTTCCACTACCTCTAGCAAGGGCACCTCGATACCGTTCGGCGCCCGCAATTTCATTGATTCGATATCCGCCACCGATTTTCGTTCAGCTTCCGGATATCGGACCATCACCTTCACTTCGTCACGCCCTCGCTGAAGTCGCTGTACTTCGTTGCCGTAAAAACCATCACGAACCTGGCTCATTACTGAAGCAAGATCAAAGCCCAGCGCTTTTCCTCGATCAGTGAGATCTCTCACAATAAATTCCTCCCGACCACGGCGATCCGAATTGGAAACCTCGATCACCCCGGGATATTCCTTGCGTAATTTCTCAGTCGCCCAGGCCGCAGCTTCCGAGAGCACTTGATCATCACGACTGGTCAAATTCACATCGATGGCATTGCCTCCCGCATTCGTCTCCGACTTAAAGCCAAGCACCACCACTCCGGGAATATCACCTACCAGCTCCTGCCATTTGATTCGTAATTCTTCACTTGAAAGATCACGATCTTTGGCCGCTGCGAGTTCCAGAGTCACCTCGCCCAAATGCGTCCCGCTTGGAATTCCGCCCGGCGCCAATCCCGCCTGAAACGGCTGCATTCCCGAGGTCGCGAGGAGATTCACGATAATCGAATTCCCGTTATTATCC
>NHEN01000045.1 GCA_002172625.1 Verrucomicrobiaceae bacterium TMED86
GATGGAGAGAAATCCTTCTTGGTAGATCTTGTCGCCTGGTTCGGCGAGGAGAGGGAGGGCGGTGAGAAGTGGAATAAGGCGCTTCATGAATAAAGTGATGAATGAGAGATACGGGAGATGAGGAGGGGAAGTTTCTTTTTTTGTGTTTTTCGTCAAATGGTTCCGAAAAGAAGACCTTACGCTCGTGAATTGGGGCATGGGCGGCTAGAAGACGGCATCATGACTTTGGAGATTTCTACTCGGGCCATACTGTTTCCGGCTTAGCCTTGGGGATTTTACTGAAACAAATGGCAGAGCCTAAGGGGTGATTCAGAATCAGACTGATGATGACTCGACGGAGCGCTAATTAGGGTGTTGAGTTTTGCCCATGAGACTTTACCGGACTTCGCAGGGCGCCTTGCTGGCAGATGGAGAGGATTTTCACGCGGTGGGTGATGATTTGATCTTGAGATTGTTCCAATCCAAGGCTGGAGAGATTGAGGATCTTCTCGAAGGGGAAAAGGGCATGAAAGTGGGTAAGTGTGATCAGGCGGAGCTCCTTCCTCCCGTGCCGGATGAAACCGAAGTTTGGGCCTCGGGAGTGACTTATTTGCGGTCGAAGTCGGCGCGGATGGAAGAGTCGGAGGAAGCGGGCGGCGATGTTTTTTATGACTTGGTTTATGATGCCGAGCGCCCCGAGTTGTTTTTCAAGGCGATGGGATACCGGGCGGTGGGATCTGGCGGACTGATCCGGGTGAGGGAAGACTCGACGTGGGATGTGCCGGAGCCGGAGCTGACGCTAGCGATCAATTCAAGCGGCGAGATTTTTGGCTTCGCGATCGGGAATGATGTGAGCTCACGATCGATTGAGGGAGAAAATCCGCTCTATCTGCCGCAGGCAAAAGTTTACACCGGAAGTTGCGCCATCGGGCCGTATCTGACGATTGGGCGAGAGGCCGTGGCTGCCGATGCCGAGATCAAGCTCGAGATCGAACGGGCCGGCGAGCAGGTTTTTTCGGGATCGACTGACCTGACCCAACTGAAGCGGAGTGTTGAGGAGTTGGTTGAGTTTCTATACCGCGAGTTGGATTTTCCAAATGGAGCGATGCTTATGACCGGAACGGGAGTTGTTCCGGGGACCGACTTCACGCTGACCTCGGGGGATGTTGTAAAAATTGAAATTGAGGGTCTCGGAGTCCTCGAAAATACCGTAGCTTAAAACCCCATGAGTTTCCAAACCAAGAATCCTGTCACCGGAGAAGTCCTTCCCGGAAGTTTTACAAAATCGAGCGCTGAGGAGGTCTCCCGCGCTTGCGGAAGTTGTGCCGCCGCCGCGACGACCCTCCGCCGAAAATCGGGTGAAGAACTTGCGGGCTTGCTTGAAACAATCGGAGCCAGTTTAACTGAGGCGCGCGATGCAATAATAGAGCGGGTTCAAGCCGAGACCGGATATCCCGATGGTCGGGTCCAAGGTGAATTTGGCCGTATGGTGGGTGGCTTTGCGGCTTTCGCTGAAGTGGCCCGCGATGGTTCCTGGGTTGAGGCGACCATTGATCATGCTGATCCGGATCGCGCGCCTTTGCCTAAGCCGGATCTTCGTAAAATGCTCATTCCGGTTGGTCCGGTGGGTATCTTTGGAGCGAGTAATTTCCCCTTGGCGCTTTCGGCGGGTGGATCCGATGTGACTAGCGCGCTGGCTGCCGGGTGTCCGGTGGTAGTGAAGGGACATTCTTCGCATGCTGGAACGTGTGAGTTGATTGGCATGGCGATTCAAGAGGGCGTTGCGAAGGCTGGTTTTCCTGAAGGCACTTATCAACTGGTGCAGGGTGAGGGACATGAAGTGGGTGAAGCCATCGTGACACATCCCGACGTGGCCGCCGTCGGTTTCACGGGTTCCTTACGTGGTGGACGTGCCTTATTTGATCTCGCTGCACAACGAGAGGTTCCCATTCCACTTTATGCTGAAATGGGGAGCGTGAATCCGCAGTTTGTTTTGCCCGAATTGGTCGAGGCGAATGGCGAAGGATTCGCCGAGAGTTTCTTCGGAAGTATTACTTTAGGAAATGGACAGTTCTGCACCTGCCCCGGAATGTTGTTCCTGCCTCCGGGCTCGGATGCTTTGTTGGAAAAGCTCGCATCCCTGGTTGCTGACAGCACGGGGCAGCCGGTTTTGAATGAAGGGATTTGTTCGGCGTTTGAGTCAGGAATGTCCCGCTTGGAATCGCTCGAGGGAGTTCAGGTTCTCGCAAAAGGAACGCTCGAAGGTGCCGTCGTCGGAGCTCCGGCGATGGTGGTGCAAGTTTCCTACGCGGACTATGTCGCTCAGAGGGAAGTTCTCTCGGAAGAAGTCTTCGGGCCTTCCGCGGTGGTGGTTGTTTGCGATGAGGTTGCGCAATTTACGGAAGCGGCCCGTAATTTTGAAGGGCAACTCGGAGCGTCCCTGCACGGAACCGAAAGTGAGTTGGCGGGAGCGAAAAATTTTCTGGATGAATTGGAGCGCTTCACTGGCCGTGTGGTGGTCAATGCCTTCCCGACTGGATTGGAGGTTTGCCATTCGCTGGTTCACGGAGGTCCTTACCCCGCAACGACCAATTCACATTTCACTTCGGTGGGCCAAAGCGGAATCACTCGCTGGGCACGCGCGATGAGCTATCAAGGAGTGCCCGATGCGCTTCTGCCACCTACCTTGCAGGAAGCCAACCCGCTTGGCATTGCCCGCCGAGTCGACGGAGTTTTTACGCTATGAGTGAGATTCTCGAATCGGGCGAAGAAGGGATCGAAGAAGTCGTGACCCGTTCGGAAGGAGCGGACGGCGAACTTCCGATCTCGGGTGATGATTTAACGAAAGGAAACAGCGGAGATCTCTTCGGCTGGATGCAAAATGTCGGCATGGGCTGGAAAGCCGCGGGTTGGGGGAAAAAGGAAATTTTGATCCTCTCGACCCAAGGTGGCATTCGTCAGCCAGACGGAACACCGACGGCACTCGGTTATCATTCGGGTCATTGGGAGGTGGGCTTGCTCATGGAAGCGGTGGCGCAGGAAGTGGCGAGATTGGATGGTGTTCCTTTTGCGGGATTTTGTAGTGATCCGTGCGACGGACGCACGCAGGGAACGAAGGGGATGATGGATTCTCTGCCGTTTCGAAACGATGCTGCGATGGTGTTGCGGAGATTGATTCGTTCTTTGCCGACTGCGAAAGGGGTTGTGGGCGTGGCGACATGTGACAAAGGATTGCCCGCCATGATGATGGCCTTGGCAGGTTGTGGACATCTGCCCGGGGTTTTGGTGCCAGGTGGGGTGAGCTTGTTGAGTGAGGAGACCGAGGACCTCGGGAAAGTGCAGTCCCTAGGCGCGCGCTATGCCCATGGCGAAGTGAGTTTGGAAGAAGCAGCCGCGACGGCGTGTCGGGCGTGCGCCAGCCCGGGAGGGGGGTGTCAGTTTTTAGGGACAGCGGCCTCGAGTCAGGTGATCGGGGAAGCGCTGGGAATGAGTTTGCCACATAGTGCGCTCAGTCCGAGTGGCTCGCAGATTTGGCGTGATCTCGCGACGCGAAGCGGGCGTGCGGCAATTCATTTGGCGGATCAGAAGATTTCGTTGAATCAAATTCTGACTGAGAAGTCGCTGCACAATGCCATGATTATGCATGCGGCCTTTGGCGGATCGACGAACTTGATTTTGCATCTTCCCGCGATTGCGCATGCGGCAGGGTTGGCGCGACCGACGGTGTTGGATTGGCAGAAAGTAAATCAACTGGTGCCGAGGATTGTCGATGCTCTACCCAATGGTCCGATGGGTTATGCCACAGTGCAGGTTTTTCTCGCCGGTGGAGTGCCTGAGGCGATGTTGTCCTTGCGCGATGTTTTGAATTTAGACGCGATGACAGTGAGCGGGCAGATCTTGGGTGAGAATTTGGAATGGTGGGAAAATTCTGAACGTCGGAAGCGGGTTCGTGAGCGTCTCAATGCTTTGGATGATATTGACCCCAACGAAGTGATTCGGGGCCGGAAGGATGCGCTCTCCAGTACGGTGACTTTCCCGCAGGGGAATCTCGCGCCAGAGGGCAGTGTCGTGAAGAGCACCGCGATTGATCCGTCGATGATTAATGAAGACGGTTTGTTTTTGCTGGAGGGACAGGCGCGTGTCTTTGGAAGTGAAGCGGAGGCGATTACCGCGGTGAAGTCGCAAGGGGACGATCGGATTCGAGCAGGGGACGTCATGATCCTGGCCGGGATTGGGCCGATGGGCGCGGGGATGCCCGAGACTTATCAAGTGACTTCGGCCTTGAAGTATTGCAAGGTTGGGAAACAAGTGGCCTTGATTACCGACGGTCGTTTTAGTGGAGTTTCGACAGGAGCCTGTATCGGGCACGTTAGTCCGGAGGCCTTGGCGGGAGGTCCGATTGGAAAATTACGAGATGGAGATCCGGTGAGAGTAAGAATTGATGCAGTTTCTCTCGAAGGCACAATCGACTATCTGGGCGACTGGGCGGGTTTTCAAAAACGCACGATGAATCCTTTGGTTAAAGAACATCCCGATCTCCCCGATGACACCCGGCTTTGGGCAGCATTGCAGAATGCCAGCGGGGGAAGTTGGGGGGGGTGTGTTTACGATGCCGATGCGGTGAATCGGGGCTTGTCGTGAGCGAGGAAGAAATGCGCGCGGTCATTTTTTAAAATTCTTTGTGCTTTCTCGCTTGTGCCACCCGCCGTGATTAGTTGATTCTTGCGTCACACACATGGAAACAAAAGTTCACCTTCCGGAAACTGAAAAGCCTTCTTCAATTAAAGCGGTTGTCTCTGCCCTTCATGATCAAGGTCTCGACCCGCAGCATGACAAGAAAGATTGGGGCGATTGGATTAATCTTCCACCTCACAAAACCGTTATTAGTATCGAGTCGATGCGCGGGATGACAACGTCGGCGACAATCGAGTATGCCGATGGTGAAGACGATGCGCTTGAGATCCCCATCATCACCGCTTTTCGTGAACTGGGATGGTATGGAACGGATGAAGACGGGGAATACCGTCTTTAGGTTCAGTCTTTTTTGGGTTTCCGCGGTTTTAGATCACCGGAGGTAATCATTAGCCTGTTGCGGAAGGCGGTGACTTCGCCCTGGAAGATTTTGAAAGCTACAATGTCTGGACGTTTCTTGTTCAGAAAACTTTTGTTCATGTCGCGTGCGAGGCCTTTGAGTCTTTTGATGAGTTCGAGGGACTCGTTATAAAGTGGCTTCTCTTTGCTTCCGATTCGTCGTTCCAGAGGGTCGAAGCGTTCGCGTGCCAGGTCATGCAGTTTTCGGAAGTCGGTGGCTTTGGTCTTTCCGTATTGAAAGCGAAAGGTTGAGAGCGGTTCGAGGCAGCGGTTGAGTTCCCGGGCGAGCATCTTTTCGGAGAAGTGGGGAGGGCGGTTGCTGCCTTGCAAGGCAAGAAAGTAAGCCGAAACGTGGAGATTTGAATGTCCCACCACGGTGGCGAGTCGTTCCTTGACCGATTTGTGGCTTACGAATGTTTGTAATGAGGTGGACTCAAGGGCTTTCTCCCAAATTTCCTGATAGCTCTCCATGGCGGCAGCGAGTTTTGGATCGATCTGGCCATCCTCGTAAAAGAGGGAACGGGTCTCGTCGAAATGGCTCGCGCCGATGACTTCGTAATTTACGAAAAAGTCAGCTTTTTCGAGAACGAGAAGTGATCTCAGGTCGTCGGCTGCTCCCGGCGGCACAATAAGGCGGCTTCCCCTTGGGGGCGCAGTCTCGGCTAGTTCGAGAAAGATTGGCCAAGCCTTGTGGGGTCGGCTGAGGGAGCCATCATCCTCCAGCTTGGCGAAAAGATAGGTGTTTTTTCTGAGTGGTCGACCGGTAAGGGCTGCGTCAACGAGGATCGCCATTGGAGCGGCAAGATTGCTTCCGTTGTCAGCGGCATATTGAAGTTTACCGGTATCAATGTTGAAGCCTTTATCTCGGGGGAGAATTTTCTCGGCGCTTTGAAAATAGCGCTCTACGCTGCTGACAGTGGGTCGGGCATCGTAATTGGGTCTGGGGCGGAAAAGGATTCTTCGATTGCCATCCTCATCGCTTCTTTCATCGGTGATGATGAGGCTCACCTTTTGTATGATGCCGTTTTTTCCGATAGGGTAAGTAAAGAAAGGTGCGGTCGTCAGGACCGCGTCGGTTTTGAATTGAAGCTCAGGACCGCGGGGCTTCGTGTTCTCAACCTTATTCTCGAATTTTTCGAGCGGAGCGATCAAGCCTTTCCAACGCGCCTCCTGATTATCAACTTCGTGCCTAGAAACCAGTGGGTGGTCTATTTGACGTGCAGAGATGATATCGATGAGAAGTTGGCCCAGTAAATAGCCCTCCTCACCAGGTGGGAGTTTGACAAGCCATTCGGCGGTTCGCTGAATGGCTCCCTGTGCTACGTCGACCTCTCTCCTATTTATACTCGGACGGCTTTCGTTGTTGCTCAGGCTTTGGATGATCGCACGAGCCCGTGGCTGGGCGGGCGACAAGCGCTGGCTGAGAGCCAATGCTCGGGCACGGGTGTGGAGGTCTTTGCCGGATCTGGAGAATGGGCCATCTGCGGTGAGGGCCAGTTGGTCGGCAAGATTGTTGATTCCATCGACATCGATGGGAATGCGATCCCGTCGGATGAGGGGGTAGGAGTCGTCAGGTGCAATAAACTTGGGCGCGCCGAAGGCATTGCCCAAGAGAGCGTAGACGAGAAAACCGATGAAAAGACGCATAATCGGGGGGGAATCTAGTCCCCAGATCAGCTACTGACAATCTTCTATGGATGTGTCAGCAAAATCCTGAAAAATGGTCCGGAGCTGGGAGGTAGCTTGATCGAAACTTCCTGCAGGTCCTCATTAATAGCAGAGGCCGAAATGTCATCCTCGTCGGGATCTAGGGTGATGAAGTTGTCCAGGGAGCCTCCTTGGAGAGCAAAAGGGATCTCTACCCGGTCAGTGGCAGTCTGGAATTTGAAAACGACGCCGGATGACGTTTTTACAAGCCGGAGGATGGGGCCGGATCGCCCATCGATAGGATTGGTGCCGGCGAAAAATTCTTCGATATTGGTAGCTCCATCCAGGTCGGGATCAGCGTTTGGGGTTTCCAGACCAAGTGGAAAGGTGTAGCCGCCGACCCATTCTTCGAAGGTTGCCAATGGGGGAGCCTGGGTCACTGAGTTCACCGTTTCGATCATGGTATTGGAGCTTGGGAATTGTTCGTTGTAGAGAATTTCCCAGGGTTCGTGGCTGGCCGAGTTTTGAGAGCCATTAATGATGACAACACGTCGGCGGTCTCCGACCGGCCACGAGGTGATGGCTTGGCCTCTGAAAAATTCGAAGCCCTCACGGGGATCCATACGCGTGTTCGTGGAGTCCAAACCACCCTTATGATAGTGATTTAGATTGGCGATGCTCATCGTGGTCGAGTCATTCGAGCCTCCACCGACTTCAGTCGAGAGGAGAAGGGAGACGACCTCGATTCCGTTGCTGCTGGCTCCTCCATTGTCTACGAAGTATTTGCTGACGTCCCTGCCAACCTGCCGGGCTACTGATGCGCAAGTCGGGCACCAGGGTGTATAATAGGTGATGATAATAATTTTGCCTTCGTAGTTTTCGAGTGAGTCGGGCGATAATGCGGCCCCGCTGAAGGTCTCGAAGAGAACATTTTGGCTGGGAGTGTCGACGGGAGGGATTGCGGAAAGCGTTGAGATCAATCCGAGGCCGAAGATGAATGGTTTTAGCATTGTGTGTGGCTTTTATTAGAACTCAAAGGTGTATGCGGCGCGGACCGTGATCCAATCCCGGTTTTTGTATAGGTTGGTGAAAAATTCGTTATCGGGGGCGGTGTCTTTGTACTTGTTAATGAAGCTCGATATCCCCAATTGGAAGGCGTGGTCACCATGTTCGATGAGTGCGGAGATTCCGATTTCCGCAGTGTTAATTTCAGGAGCTGCTGAATTGAAGCCCGAGGTCTCGATTTCACCTGAATCGGTGTAGAGGCGCCCGTTGAGCTTGAGAGACAAGTATTCGTTGACTTCGTATGTCAGAGAGAGACCGCCGTAGAGGGAATCAAAATCTGATTCCTCACGTGACCCACCGAGTTGTGCACCCAGAGTGATTTCGTTGGTGAGCGCAAAGTTCCAGGAAGATTGGAGGTTTAGGCGTGGTTCCCTGTCGGTAATGTCGCTGTAGGAAAACGACGTTTCTGTTTTGAGACTTGAATTGATGGCCTGTTCCCAACGAATTGAGACAATGCGGTTTTTTAGAAGGTCATTTGCCGGTGACCCAAAAGTCCATCCCGGGGCAATGGTGTCTTCGGAATAAGAGAGATCGATGCTCAGGCTAGTTCCGATTTGAGAATCCCAGCCCCAGCGATTGGTAATACTGAAGCCTTCGGGGTCGGGGGCGAAATACCCCGACCCGGGGAAGTTAAAGGTCTGGCGGTAGTATTCCGCGATCCAGATTGACCGATAGTCGCTGAATCCGTCGTAGGAGGTGATCGACACCGAAGTTTCTATATCGTTCTGCAATGTGTAGCCGATGGAGAGACTGCCTTGGTGATTTGACTCGTCGAGGCGGTTGTCTGAACCGCCCAGCGGGGCGAAGGGTTCGTATTCTAATCCGTATTTAGTCTGGAAGTAGGAAAGAGCGAAGGTCCATTTTTCACGCTCTTGTTGGTAGGAAAATGATCCTCGTTGGACATCGAGATTCGAGGAAAAGAGCCCTTCGTATTCGACGTCGATGTTTTGCAGGCCGGTGAATAAATGTTTCCGGAAACTGGTATCATCGTCCTCGGCCAGGCTGGAAGAGATTGGGAGAAGTGAGAGAAGGATAGTGTGCGATTTCATGCTCTGCGGACAAAAATTAGTGGCATGAGGCGCAGCCCCCTCCGGAAGATGTTCCGGTGACTGTGCGTCCTTTCTCGACTTGGGAGGTTAACCCGCATTCCTGAAGGCGGGCTCCGGAATTGTCGAAGCTCATTGCAGGCTTGGAAAGCTGGGCCTGATCGGCAATCGAGACTGATTGACAGGCGGGAACGAGCAGGGGAATAAGCAAAAGAAAATATCGGGCCATTTCGGGTTGAGAGGGCTTCTCCGTCCTTCTTATTCCTGAAAATATCATGCTCATGCTCATTTGTGGAGAGGAAAAGGCGTCGCGGGGTGTTGACCAGCGCAGATCAGTCAGTAAGGTGCGCCATGGCAAACGCGCTGGATGCAGCTAAAGACGCTCTCGATTCGATGCTCGGGAAGCTTGGGTTTGAGTATGAAATTGAAGTCGTGGGAGAACCTGAACACGCGACTTTGAACATCGTTTCAGCCCAGCAGGCTCTTTTGATCGGAAAACATGGAGATCGTCTTGACGACATGCAATATCTGGTCAACCGGATTGTGCGTAATTCCCATCCCGATGCCCCGCGGTTTCGCGTGGATTGCGACGGATACCGCCACCAGCAAGAGGAGCGGGTCGCTGACAAGGCCCGCGCGCTCGCCGAGAAAGTGAAGGAAAGCGGCCGGGAACTCTGGATGAATCCCATGAATTCTTATCACCGTCGTCTCGTGCACAATGCTCTGGTGGACGATCCCGAGGTCGAAACAGAGTCGGAAAACAGCGGTGCGAGAAACAAGAAAATCCTTATCCGTTTGAAGTAATCGATTTTCCATGGAGACCCATCGCCTCGTCTTGCCGGAGGACCTGAACCAATTTGGGTATTTATTTGGCGGGCGATTATTGGCGTGGATCGATGAAGCGAGTTGGATCGCAGCGAGTCTTGATTTCCCTGAGGCTCGATTTGTCACAGTGGCGATGAATGAGGTGGTTTTTCGTCACAGTGTGAAGAAAGGCACGATCCTAGCCATCGAATCCCGGTTGAAAAAAGAAGGCGCGACTTCGGCAACTTATTCTGTCACCGTTCGGCGCGGACGCGCTAAGGAGGGCGAGGCTTTATTTACAACCCAAGTCACCTTTGTGAATATTGACGAAGAGGGCATAAAGAAAACACTAAGATAATGGAATTAGGGATATTAGGAGCACCGGAGTTGGTGATCATCGTATTGTTGGGGCTGTTTTCCGGTCCTACGGCATTCGTGAAGTTGATCATGTTCGCGTTATTCGGGCTCACAATGCGTTGAAAGAGCATGTTTGAAGTTCGCGAAAAGCCGGATCTCGTTGAACGCGCGATGTTGGTGGGATTTTGTTTCGATAAATCCGAAGAACCTGAGACCCAGAAGCTTCTCATCGAATTGGAGGAGTTGGTTGATACCCTTGAGATCGGAGTCGTCGGGATGGAACTGGTGCGTATTCGTGACAAGAATAAGCGCTTCATTTGCGGCACGGGCAAGGCGGATGAACTTGTCGAGTTGGCGAGGGCTCGTGACTGCGATTGCATCGTCATCGATAATGAACTCAGCCCAATGCAACAGCGAAATTGGGAATCACTTGCCGATTTGACAATCATTGACCGGGAGGAGGTCATTCTCGATATTTTTGCAAAACGGGCTCGGACAAAGGAAGCCCGGTTGCAAGTTGATCTCGCGAGGATGCAATACGCCCTTCCTCGCATGGCGCGGATGTGGGGGCATCTGGACCGCGAAGGGGGAGGTGGTTCCGGAGGTGGTGGAGGCGCGGCCCGAGGAATGGGGGAGCAGCAGATTGAAATTGACCGTCGCTTGGCGAGGAAGCGCATCAGCAGTCTGAAGTCACAGCTGGAGGATGTTCGAAAGCAACGGGCAACCCAACGCAAGGAGAGGCAAAAAGCCGATACAGCCACGGCTGCGATCGTGGGCTACACCAATGCCGGGAAGTCGACTTTGCTGAATAAGATTTCCGGCGCAGATGTGATGGAGGCGGACATGCTCTTCGCCACGCTGGATCCGACGACCCGCCGAATCGAATTGGAAGACGGACAGATTCTTCTTCTCAGTGACACCGTGGGATTTGTGAGGAATCTTCCGCATCGCTTGGTGGAGTCTTTCAAAGCGACCCTGGAGGAGGCAATTCTGGCAGACTTTTTGATTCATGTGCTTGATGCCACCTCGGATGAAGTGTTCGAGCATTACGAAACCACCCGCAAGGTTCTCGGAGAACTGGGAGCTGATGAAAAGCGATCGCTGGTAGTTCTCAACAAGATCGACCGGGTGGAGGATGAAGGGTTACTGGCGGACCTAAGAGCTAGATTTCCCGATGCCCTGGAAGCGTCGGCTGTTACAGGCGAAGGATTGGTGGAAGTGGTAGCGAAGTTTGCCGAATTTCTTTCGGATCGGGTTGTTCGCTTGAACTTTCGTATTCCCCAGGCTCGCGGGGATATTTCCGGACTGATTCATCGCGAAGGAAAAGTGATTTCCACTGATTACGAGGGAAACGACGTGCTGCTCACTGCCGTGGTGCCCAAGGATCTCGCGGGACGGGTTGCGGAGTTTCAGATATAAAACCGGTTTGGTTTGACCATCTGGAAAAGTTATCAAGGTAAAAGCATCCCCACTCGATGCCGACTCGGCGAGCGAGCTGAATATACGTCGCTAAAGAATTAGCAATGCCCGGGAGGAATTTTCGGGCATTTTTTATTCCTCCGACAGCCCCACGATGACCCTTTTCCAGTCGGAGCGGAATTGCTCGTCGGTTTCGGCGAGTTGTTCGGCTTGGGATTCGGCCTCGTCAGTGAGGCCGATCTGCCAGGCGTAGGCGATGGCGTGAACCAGACGGGAGCGGTTTTCCGCTGGTTCCAATCCTTCTCTCGCAATGGTATGGGCACGGATAAGGCTTGCTGGGTCGAGGTCACGGTATTCCAAGGTCTTGTCGTTCGCCAAAATGATTCCAAGAACGTTAGCCCCGTTGGGTTTGAGGGCGATCCCTTCTTTGGACTTCACCTCCCAGTTTTCCATCTTCTTGAGGTCATCGATGAAGCCGATGCTTTGCTCGGTGAGAAAATTCCAGGCCCAGAGACCGTTTTTTGGGGCTTTTTCGGCATTCTCTTCGATAAGAGTGAGCGCTTCATTGAACCGGCTGATGGCGGTTTTCTCGGCGACTTGGTTCAAGGTTACGGACCAATCCAGAATTACTTTTTCGGACGGTCGGGACTCCAGGCCCTTTTTGATTCGGAGAAGGTAGGCATGTCGTGCACGGATGTTGTAGCGGAGCCTGCTTTTGAAATGCAGTTTTTCCTGAGCGGCATGAAGAGCTCTTTCTTGTTCAATGGCAATTTCCGGTGAGGTGACCGGAGGGAGATCCACGACTTCGGCGTAGGTCTCGGCATCTTCCAGATAAAGTCCGGCAATGGTCTGGTAGATTTTGAACCATTCAAAATTCTCTTCCAGTTGGAGGGATTGGATCTTCTGTAACCAGGGAACGGCTTCCTTCCACTTTCCCTGTTCCCACATTTTCAGGGTGAGGGCCAGAGTCCCCATGCGATTAATGATGTTGTTGAGGTCCTTGGGGAATTGCTCGATGGAAGGGGGCTCCGGGCGCCGAAGAACCCGGGAAATCTGGAGAAGGGAGCCCTTTACGTTATCACTGTCTTTCTCCGACTCGAGGTAGGGGACGAGTTTTGTGGCGTGGCTTTTGGCATCCAGGCTCCGAGCGTCGAAGTAGGCTGAGACAGCGGCTTCGAGGGCGGCCCAGGCACGGGTGCTGGCGGGGAGTGAGGTGTCAGTCGCGAGTTTCTCGAAGCTGACTTCAGAGTCGGTGAATTTTTTTTCTTCAACCAATGACCGGGCTTCGTTCAAGGCTTTGACCAGACGGTCGGTTTTGTCCTGGCCGCCAACGGTAGCGGGTTCCCAACTTTTGATGGCAACGGGAGGCTTTGGCGGGGTTGCCGAAGTATCCTTTTTTTCGGTAGAATTCCACGGTTGCCAGACAGCTAGAGCACCTCCAATCGCAGCCAGACCAAAGAGGATCCCCAATACAGTCATCAGCTTACCTTTCTTCCGTCGACGTTTGCGGCGATTGTCGCCGTGGACGGGAGCGGTGGCATGTTTTCCAACGTTGCAGCGGGCGTGCTCGAGAGCTTCGATCACTTCCGGATAGCTGGCCCAGCGATCTTTCGGTTTGTATGCCATCATGCGGTCGATGGCCTCGCCGGTGGCGGGGCTTATCCAGTCGGCGACTTTTGTGAGGCGCGGAATGGTTTGTTTTGCACGACGCAGAACCTTGTTGGATGTGGACGTTGTCTCGAAGGGAGGGCGACCAGCAAGGGCATGATAGAGTGTCGCTCCGAAGGCATAAATATCGCTGCGGAAATCCTCGTTACCGCGTTCAAGGGCTTCTGGTGGGGTGTAGAAAGGGGTGGCCCAAATTTCTTCGGCCTGCGCGCTGCCACCCTGGGTAATGAGGGCCAGCCCGAAGTCGAGGAGTTTGGCATGACCGTTTTTATCGATGAGGATATTTCCGGGTTTTACGTCCCGGTGGACCATGCCGGATTGCTGGGCGGCTTGAAGCCCAGCTGCCACTTGCAAGGCAATGTCGATGACTTCTTTTTCGGGAAGGGCACCTCGTTTGCTCATGATACTCTCAAAGCTTTTGCCTTTGAGTAACTCCATGACGAGGTAGAAGCGCCCGTAGGCATGGCCTACGGTGTAAACGTCGATGACGTTGGGGTGGTTGACTGCAGCGGTGAGGCGGGCTTCGTTTTCGAAAGCGGCCACTCTGGTTTCATTGACCGAGTAATCTTCGTTGAGGACTTTGATCGCGACCTCGCGATTGAGAGTATTGTCTTGGGCGACGAAGACGACACTCATGCCGCCGATGGCGTAGCGGCTTTTCAGGGTGTAGCTGCCGAATGTGCTTTTGACTTTGGTTTCGGCTTTGCATTTGGGGCAGACCGCCGTTTCGAGAGGGCCGAAGGTGGAGACGTCGAGGAGTTCTTCACACCCGGAACAGGAGTGGAACTCGGGTATAGCCTCTTCAGACGAGCTCACGCTGGAGTAGATACGGCGTGGAGTCTATCGTCGTTCCAATATTCCGCTGAGAGGTCCACCACCTTGGCCTTCGATGGGAACGTTCCAAGGCATATCGCCATCTGATCCCGGAGGTGGGACAGCTTTGCGCTCGGCGACTTGGTCGGAACTGCCGCAGGAGATAAAAAACAAGGAAGCGAGAGTCAGAAATGTGAAACGCATAGCTATAGGGTAGTTTTTTTTGCGGAAGAAGCAAGTGCGGGCTAGCAGGCCCCGAATTGATGGATCAACTCCTCGAGCGGAAGGGGGTGGAATCCCTGCCGAAGGGAGAGATGATCAAGCTGAGAAGCGAGGAAATGATGAGGGGTAGGGAGGGCTATTTGGCTGGGAATTGCAGGATGGCTTCCACCATTTGCAGAGTTTCCTCGATGTTGTGCTGTGGATGGGGTGGCATTGGTTGTTCGCTCCACACACCGACGCCTCCCTTGAGGATTTTTTCGGCAAGCATTTTGGTGGCTTTAGGATCGTTGCGGTATTTTTTAGCAACTTCACGATAAGTTGGTCCGATCGATTTTTGGGTCGTGGTATGGCAGGCGAGGCAAGTGGTGTCGGCGATGAGACGGGATCCGGGGTGTTTTTTGGGAAGACCGACCATTCTGGGGTCATTGGCTGGAACCTCGATAGCCTGGGGTGTTTTGGAGTAGGTGATTCGCTTGAGAGCGCCATCGTTGCCGTCGTACCAAGCCGAGCCGTATTCGAGGAGGTAGATTTCGCCCTCTGGGCCCATTTCCATATCGCCTGGGTGGACGAAGCGGAATTTGGAGAGCCAGGGTTGGTTGGCAACGATGTCGCCATTTTTGTCGAGTTTGATGACGCGCATCCAGGTGCTAGTCCAGTCATAGACGATGAGGCTGGAGTCAAATTCCGCGGGGAGAGCATTGGGGAATCCCGCGTAGTCGGCGTGGTAGTAGACCGGTCCCGCACAGGCGGAGGCGCGTGGGTAGAACCAGAAGGCGGGTTGCGCCGGAGGAAGTTCCCTGAGTCCGGTGTTGCGGGGAGCATCATTGATGGGCTTGGCGGGATCGAATCTCTGGCCGAGTTTTTTGGCGACGAAGTCGTAGTCGGTGTAGGGCTTGTTGTCGGCGGAGAAGTAAGGCCAGCCAAAGTTGCCGGGTTTGCGGGCCTGGTTGATTTCATCGTAGCCGCGCGGGCCGCGCTGGTCTGATTTTCCTGCATCAGGACCGACCATACCCCAGTAGAGAAAGCTATTTTTTTGATCTACCGAGATGCGGTAGGGATTGCGGCATCCCATGACGTAGATTTCTGGTCTGGTTTTTGAGGTGCCAACCGGGAAGAGGTTTCCGACGGGGATGGTGTAGCTGCCATCGGGAGTCGGTTTGATGCGGAGAATTTTCCCGCGCAGGTCGTTGCTGTTGCCGGCGGAGCGTTGCGCATCGTAACACTTGCGGTCTTCACCTTCATCGATCGGTGCTGAGCCGTTGGATTTAAAAGGGCAGGTGTTATCGCCAGTGGAGAGGAAGAGATTTCCGTTTGGTCCGAAGGTCAGCGAACCGCCTTCATGGCAGGTGCCATTTTCGCGATCGTGTGGAATTTCGAGGATGCTTTTTTCATCGACGAGTTTGTCGCCTGAGAAAGTGAACCGGGCGAGGCGGTGCTTGGATTCTTTTTTGAGAGAATAGTAGAGGTAGATCCAATTGTTCTGCGAAAATTTGGGGTCGAGGGTGATTCCAAGTAATCCGCATTCGCGGGCGTGTTCTTTTTTTCGTAGGGCGACTTCGAGGGTGGCGATGGTTTTGACTTTCCCGGATTTTGTTTCGACCAATTTAACCGCGCCGGTTCTTTCGATGACGAAAACATTTCCATCAGATGTGACGGCGATTTCCATGGCGTCTACGAATCCGTCAGCTACAGGATGGACCCGGAAATGTTCGTCCGATGGGAGGGTGTTTTCGGCAAGAAGCAGGAATGGAGTGGCGAAGAGGGCAAAGAGCAACCGAGTCATGAGTGGAGAATGCTGGGAGGGGCGCGGCGTGGCAAGTTTCAAGGTGGGTGGGCTTCAAAGAAGACTCGCGGAGGGTGGGATTCCATGTAGTTTTTGACTATGAAATCGGTGGTTACGCTTGGAATCTCGTATTGGTTAGTCGGGATGTCCCTGGCCGGGATCTTGAAAGAGGAAGAGGTGTTGGGGCTCGCGGGATTTCAACATACAGGAAGTCTTGCGGAGATTATCAGCCTCTCTGATGGGAAACACGTTCTGTGTTCTTCGCGGGATGGCTATGTGGCGCTGTGGGAAATTGAGACAGGGAAGTTGGTCAGGAGGTTTGAGAAAGCAGGGAGCGGTTCGATGTGGGGAATGAGGGTGCTTCCCGGAGATGAGGAGTTTTTAGTGGGAACAGGGGGAAATATGGTGGTTCGATTTGATTTGGCGACGGGAAAGGAGTTGATGACATACAAGCATTCCGATGACGTCTTGCGAGTTGCCCTTCATCCGGATGGAGAACGTTTCGTGGGTGTGGACGATGATAAGATTGCGATTTTGTGGAATTTGGATGCTGGGAAATTGGATGGCCCGGATGATGGCAAAGAGATTCGTAAATTCGAAGGGCATAAGGGTCGGATTTGTACTGCCATCTTTGTGGAAGGCGGGACGCGGTTGATCACGGGGTCCTCCGACAACAAGTTTAAGGTATGGGATGTCGAGACCGGCAAGTGCCTCGAGACGAGTAAGGATTACGACGATATTTTCACGTTGGCTCTCTCCCCAAATGGGAAGCAGTTTGCGATGGCCAGTGATGATAAGTATGTCCGCGTGTTTAATTCCAAAACGCGGAAAGAAGTATGGAAGGTGAAGCTCAAGAAGGAAGGCGAAGTGGTGGTGTGGTCACCCGATGGTCAATTGGTGGCGATTGCGGATGGGGATCAATACCTCCACCTTCTGGATGCCAAAGACGGAAAAGAAGTCAGGAAGATTGCCGTTGCCGGTTCCCGTCATACTCCGGTGATATTTTCCACGGATGGAAAAATATTGATTTCAGGTGGAGATCAACATTTGCATCTGCACGATGTGGAAACAGGCAAGAGGATTATCCCTAGTCTGGGTATCCCCATTGCTCCAAACGGATTTGACACCGTAGCGGTAGGAGCGAAGGGACGAAAGGTGTATTCATCTGTTGATGACGATCTTCATATTTGGGATCTGGATCGGAAAGAAGAGTCCAAGGTGATCGAGGAAAATCAGACGATCTACAGTCTCGCGGCCTCTCCTGATGGGAAGCTTCTTGGAATCGGGATGGAGAATGGAGAGGTTAAACTGAGAAAGGTCCAAAATGGGCAGATTCAGAGGGAAATTCGAACGGGTTCCCAGGTGAATGTCCTGTCGTTTTCTCCGACGGGTCGCAGTATTATTACTGGTGGAAATAACGGCGTTGCCAGTCAATGGGCTCTGACGAATGGAGGAAAGATTCAATCTTTCCGGGGGCATTCTAAAAAGATTACTGATATTGCGGTCGCTCCCGGAGGAGAGGTTTTTGCTTCGTCCTCGGATGATGGATCGGTGAGGCTCTGGTCTCTTAAAACCAAGCAACCGCTGGCGATGTTGATGATTCCGAAAGAGAAACCCGCGTCGATCGGCTTGGTTGGAAGTGCGCGTTCGCTTATTGCTTCGGTTGGCAAGACGAGCGTTTGGGGTCGGTTTCTCCCAGAAGTGCAGGCGAGGGTGGAAGTGGATGAGGGGCGAATCAAGGAGCTTGTCCTTAAGATGGCTGACGATCAGTTTGAGGTGCGTAAGGCTGCGACGGACGAGTTGATCGCGATGGGTGAAGATGTGCTGGATTTTCTGGAAAAGATCAAAGCTGAAGATCCCGAGGTGAAATTTCGCATTTCCGGTGTCCGGGATGCCATCATTTGCCCGGAAGGAGATGATGCCATTAAAGTGGTTTACAAGTTCAAGAACACCTTCAGGCATGTGACCGGTGATCCATCCGGGCGCTACTGGGCTGGTATCGTCGGGTCTGGGTCAACAGGCAAAATCGTTCTGGGGGAAGTTGTTGGAGAGGAATTGAAGGTGATCGAGGAAATTGGCAATTATCGGGCGCCTGAAAAATTGGCTTACAGCGCCGATGGGAAAACCCTTGTGTCGTTGAATGGGGACGGCACGTTGACAGCCTATTCTCTTGGAGGGGAAGAGTGATTAACCGGTCTCACGGAGGCCGGAGGAGATTGCGTTGATAGTTAGCTGGAGGGCAAGGAAGTCTCGGTCAAAACGTCCGTCTTTCGTTTCCACGGGGCTGTTGTTGGTGCGCCAGTTTTTGAGGAGTGCAATTTGCTGGTCGTGTAGGATTTGCAGCGGAATCTCGCGGAGGGCGAGGGTTTTTTCCATGCGGGGGCGGCGCGCGTTGAAGTCACGACCGAAGAGGTCATGGACCAAACTCCGGGTTTTTTCGTACTCAGTGAGGATTTGTCCCAAAAGACGCTCTGAGAGATCTTTGTCAGGGCAAAGGTTTGCGTAAAGTTTCATTGTCTCAGGATTCGCTGAATTTAAGGAGGACTCGATATTGGTGAAGACGTAACGAAGGAAGTCAAAACGCGGGAGGGCTTCCTTGATCTCCTGATAGGCACCCGTTCCAATCGCTTCGAGCCCCGAGCCGACTCCAAACCAACCCGGAAGATAGAAGCGTGCTTGTGTCCATGAGAAGACCCAGGGAATGGCGCGAAGGTCGGCTAATGAGGCGGCCTTGCCGGTCCGTCGGGAGGGTCGTGATCCGAAGACGCCCGTTTCAAGGGCGTCGATGGGGGTGGCAGTACGGTAAAAGTTGATGAAGCCGTCGGCCTCAAGAAGGGCGCGGTAGGCTTTATCTGATTCCCGGGCCAGGGCATCGAGGGAGGTTCGGCATTCGTCGACGGGATTTTCCCGGTGTGAGTCGAGACCGACGACGCGGGTGACTCCGGCGGTGAGGAGTTCGAGGTGGAAGTGGGCGTTGCCTTCGTGTCCGTATTTTCGGGGGAGGACCTCGCCTTGCTCGGTGACGCGCACTGGGCCGGAGAGTGACCCTTGGGGAAGCGCGCGCAGGAACCAGCGGGTAGGTCCGGCTCCGCGTCCGATGGTGCCGCCTCGACCGTGGAAAAATTGCGGGACCACTCCGGCTTGGTGGCAGACTTTTGTCATGGATTCCTGGCCTTTAAAAATTCCCCATTGAGAGGCGAAGACGCCGGCGTCCTTGTTTGAATCGGAGTAGCCGACCATGGCTGGTTGCATTCCGGATGGATGCGGCCCCATGATTTTGAGATATTCCTTAAGAATTGTGGAGGCGTTGGCGAGGTCTTCGCCGGTTTCGAAAAGCGGGCTAACGGGAAGTTTGGATCGCCAGAGTCCATTGGGCATGCGGGCTGCGAGGCCGGCCTCGCGGGCGAGGACTTGCACGAGGAGGAGGTCGGAGACGCTGCGGGTCATGCTGATGATGAGCTGGCCGAGTCCGTCGGGTCCTTTCTTGCGAAGGTGGGTGGCAAGGAGACGGAGGTAGGCCAGGATGCCATCGGCTTTTTCTCCGGCGACTTCATAACGCGATAGAAATGGGCGGGGGTTGCTGAGTTCGCTGACGAGGAGTTCGCGGCGTTTTTCCTCGCTCCAGGAAGCGAAGTTTTCTCCGTCGGGGACGCCGATGCTTTGGAAGAGTTGGGCGGCAGCTTCGTCATGGGCTTCGGAGTTGTTTCGAATGTCGAGAGAAGCAAGGTGGAGACCAAAGATTTTGGCCAGTCGTATGAGCGGGAAGATCCACTCGTGCGCGGTACGGGTGGCGTTGATTTCTTCCAGCGTGTTGTGGGCCAGTTGCAGATCGTCGACGTAGGCTTCCTTGTCCGGGTAAAGTCCTTGCCTGAGTTTTTCGGCGAGGAGTCGGAGGTAGGCTTGCCAGGGTTCCTGTCGGTAGCGGTAGGAGATTTGCTCTCCGGGTTCACCGAGAGCTCCTTCAAGTTGGGAAATTGCCTCTGTAAGGCGCGCGGGGACCTTGGTGAATGGCGGAGCGAGGGTGAGCTTTTCGGCGGCGCGAAGTAGGTGGCGGATTTGGAGTGCTACCGCATTTTTGTGAAGTTCGGCGAGGGTGTTTTTGGTGACCTCTGGGGTCACGAAAGGATGTCCGTCACGGTCGCCGCCGATCCAGTTGGCGAAGTAGATTTTAGGATAGGCGTTCTCTTTACGAAGGTTTTCGACATTCCATCCGGCGTCTTCCCAGGCTAATTCCAGAGAGCGGTCGAGACGCATGATGACCTCGGGGAAGATTTCGCTGAGGTAAGGGAGGGCGTTGCGGAGCTCTTCCTGAACGTCTGGGCGCTGAACAAAAATTTCGCCGGTATACCAGAGGGTTTGGAATTCCGCGCGAAGTGAATCGGCGATGCGGCGGCCGTGGTGCGGGTCGCGCCGGGCACTCTCGAAGCTGCGAAGTTCTTCGTAGATTGCCTTGTGCCGCTGACGGACAGAGGGACGTTTGGCTTCGGTGGGATGCGCGGTGAGAACGGGATCAACACGCACTTTCCTGAGCGCGGCAATAGCGTCGGCCTCGCTCAGGCCCTCCTCTTTGAAACGGTTGATGACGGCTGGCCAGAGTCCTTTGATGGCGGTGGCTCCATGTTCGGCCCGACGTGAGCTGCGGAATTGCCACGCCACGCGCTCTTCGACGATATTGAGTAATTCGAAGCAGATCGAGAGGAGTTGGGCGCCTTCGCGCTCGTGACCGGTGGGGACTGTTTCGGGGATGCCTTTTCCTTCCTGCCAAGGAATGAGGGCGCGGAGTTCGTTGTCGAGTGGAAGGGACTTGGCGAGGAGCCCAGTGGTTTCGGCGAGGGTTTCCTCGAGTTCACGGAATCCTTCCTGAAAATATTGGTCGTTTTTGATGGCGTCGGACATCTGGAGGATAATGGTCTCGAAATCGAGACATCGCAAGAGTTGGTCTGATGAAACAGAAGGGGAAAGCCTTTCGTATTGAAGATTCGCTATGAAACTGACTAATTTATTTTTTCTTGCCTTAACAGGTCTTGGCTTCGCCGAATCGACCCGTGTTTACATCGGAACCGGTGCCGATGGAATTTACACGACAATGTTGAATCTTGAGACCGGAGAAATGGCGGATACCAAGAGAGCTTTTGAACAAAAAGGAACGGGATTTCTCGAGATGAGGCCGGATGGAAAGATGCTCTATTCCACCGCGCAGTTCGAAAAAGGCAAGGCGGGGGTCAGGGCCTATCGCATTGATAAGGATGGATCCCTTCATCATGGAGGGAAGGGGATTTATGAGGGGCGGGGGTTGTGCCACGTCAGTTTGGATGCCACCGGGAGGGTTCTTTTGGGGGCGGATTATGGCGGTGGGAAAGTAGCCTCTTTTCTGCTTAATGGAAAGGGCGCTCCGGGGGACGCTGTCACCGTGAATGATCACAAGGGATCGAGTGTGAATCTAAAACGCCAGAAAGGGCCGCATGCGCATTCATTCTACGCCGGGCCGGATAACAAGTTTGGCTACGCTCCCGATCTTGGAATCGATAAAGTGATGATTTACAAGCTCGACTCTGATAAGGGCGCGGTGAAGGAAGTGGGCTTTGCCAAGTCGCCTCCGGGGGCGGGACCCCGCCACATGAAGTTTGGGAGGAACGGCAAGCAGGCTTATGTCTTGAACGAACTCAAACTGAGTGTCTCGGTTTATGATCGCAACTCTGGGAACGGGGAGTTGAAGATTAAGGAAACAGTGAGTGTCTTCAAGGATGGTGTGGACGGAAGCAATATGAGCTGTTCGGAAATTCGCATCTCCAAAGATGGGAAATTCGCTTATGCTGCAAACCGCGATCTCACTGACCAAAGGAGAGATTCGGTTTCCGTGTTTCAAATTGGTGAAGGTGGAAAACTGAAGTTGATTCAGACTGAGAATTGTCGCCTGAGTATCCCGCGAAACATTAATTTGGATCCCAGCGGAAAGTGGCTTCTGGTTGCAGGGCAAAAGTCCAATGAGGTGACCTCCTTCAAGGTGGATGCTGAAACCGGAAAGCTGTTGTTCTCGGGACAACGGACGGCTGTTCCCAGGGCGATGTGCATTGAGTTTACACGAAACTAGCGAATCGCAGCGGCAATTTCCGCAGAGAGCATATCGACTAGTTTGCTTTGTGCGGCTGCGAGTGATTCGTAGCCGTCTTTTTCGAGCGGGCAGCGGAGAGTGGAAGTGTGGCTTCTCACGACGGTGCTGCCGGGGAGAGCGTAGATCCGCCAGGATGCTTCCAAAATAGCATCACCCTGATCATCTCCATGGAATTGGTTGAGATCCACCGCAATTTGGTATCGGTTTTTGCTGTTGGGATTCCAGGGGTAGCTGTGAATGTTTCCGGTCCCAAGGCGGCGACCGAGGTTGGTTCCGAGGACCCGTCCAAAGTTGTCGCTGAGTTCACCCGACCATTCATGGAGGTCGGACATCTCCATTTTATAGGGACTAGACTGGAAAATGAGGTAGGGTCGTTCGACAAGATAGTCCGCCATGTTGACCGGACCAATGCCGAGGCCAATACCTTGGTTGAGAGGGGCTTTGCCGGCAGGGGAGAGGACGTAGTAGTTTCGTTCGCTGCTGCACGATAAAAACGCGAAGCAAGAAAAAACGAGGAAAGAGGATTTCTTGAACATGAGAAATTGATCAACGGGTTTTTCGGGAGCGGGGGATCTTGCTGGTGTTGGGGTCTTTACCAAAAAGAAGTGAGTTTGGTTTGTCGGAAATCTCCGTGGTCATCCGCTTGACCGAGCGGGAGACGTTGCGGAGCTCGTCCATCGTGCGCAGGAGGTCCCCGTAGACCGCGCCATTTTCGGAGAAGGGTTGGATTCCTTTTTTGATTTCGGCAAGCGAAGTGCGGATTTCCGCGGGGAGAGCCTTGGTGTCGGGATCGTTCATGATGGCATTTAGAGCGGTCATCATTTCCTTGGTCTGTTCCATCGTCAACTTGGTCTCGGCGATGACTTTGTCTGCTCCACCGATGCTGGTCTGTATGTCTTGCATGGTTTTGGATGCTTCTTCGGCGGCCTCGGTGAATTTCGCAAGGAGCGGTTCGATTTCGAGATTGTTGATTTTGTCGATAACGGCTTCGATACGAGCCAGGCCGGTTTCGGTGGTGGGAATGACCACGTAATCGCTGACAATCTTAACATCGTTGGTGGGGAGTTCTGGGTAGTAGTCGAGGTCGAGATACACTTGTCCGGTGAGGAGGTTGCTTGGTTTGATGCTTGCGCGGAGACCATTTTTGAGAGCTGTCTTTAAGCCATCTTCGCCTTCATTCCGGAGCGAAGGTGGAAAATGTTTGGCGAGGAGGTGTTCGTCAAGTTGGATCAGGACGGGAATACTGTTGATTTCAGAACTTACGACGAGTTGGTAGGAAATGATGTCGACCCGTCCCACCGGAAGTCCCCGGAATTCCACCGGGGTGCCCTTTTCGAGGCCTCTAACGGACTGGTCGAGGAGGATAAGGAATTGGGCGGCACTGCGGAAGGCGCTGGTGTTGGCTTCGTCTTCATCACCGTGAAGGACAAAATACTCGATGTGTTCAGTCGAAAGCGGTTCGCCCTCGATGACTCCTTCGGGGACTCCAAAATTGATTCTTCCGGCAATGAGTGAGTCCAGAGTAGGGACTTCCAAGTCGACGCCGCCGGAGTCGAGTTTGAGCTCAAATCCGGATTCCCTCCAGAACCGGGTTTCGGTATTGACGAGGGAGGAGTATTTTTTGTCGATGAAGATACCAAATTCGGTGGTGCGGGTGTTGGTATGGAAGGTGCGGCTTTCGACTTTCCCGACTAGATTTCCCATGAAGTAAATGCCGCTGCCAACGTCAACCGATCCGGGGTCCTTGGCGTCGAGGAAAAGTCGTAATCCCGGGACCGAGTTGGGCGTGAGGGGCGGGCTCTCCAGGCCCGCAAAGTGAGATTGACCTTCCTTGCTTTGTCCGGGATCGAGGTCGATGTAGGAACCACTGAGCAAGGTGCTGAGACCGGAAACGGAAGCGCCGGAAACTCGGGGACGTACGACCCAAAGCTTGGAGTCTTTGCGAATCAGTCCGAGGTGTTGCGGCTTTATGCGCAGGCCGACCTCGACGGTGAGGTCTTCGGGATCGAGGTCGATCGACTCGACGATTCCGATACGGACGTTTCGGCAGCGGACTTCGGTTTTGTCGATGACGATTCCTTCGGCGTTTTCGAAGGTCACGGTGATGAGTTCTCCCTTTTGCTCAATGGTGCGATTGACCAGCCAGAGACCCAAAAAGAGCCCTATGATGGGGATGATCCAAACTTTACTAATACGCCGGCTGAGTTTGATTTCCGGTTTGGCGGATTCAGGTAAATCGTTCATGAGGAGGCTGATTGACGGGCGTTATCCCAGATAACTCTGGGTTCGAAAGAGAGAGCGGCAAGCATCGTCAGAATGACCATCAGTCCAAATGACACCGCAGCGGTTCCCGGTGCGATGGACATAATGTTGCCGAGTTGCACAAGAGCAACCAAAATTGCCACTACGAAAACGTCGACCATGGACCATCGTCCGACCAGTTCAGTGAGCCAGAAGATGCGGTTGGCACGGCGTGGGTTGGTTTCAATCCATCCGGCGGAGAGGGCGCAGAGCCAGCCCAGAGCGAGCAATTTGAGAGCGGGGATCATGACGCTGGCGATGAAAATGGTGATGGCGACCGGGTAGGCTTTCATTTGCCAAAAAGTGGCGACTCCTGCGAGAATGGTGCTTTCCTCGGTTCGGCCAAGATTGGTCACAATCATGATGGGCCAGATATTGGCTGGAATGTAGGCGATAATGCTTGCGAGGGAGAGAGCGAGACAGCGTTGCACGCTGTTCTTTTTCCGGGAATGCAGCGGGGTGTGGCAACGGAGGCAAGACGCTTCTTCGAGAGGGTTGATCCGGCCGCAGGTGTGGCAGCTAACTTTATTTTTTTCACGTGCGCTTGCTAACATTCCACGCCTCCTTCCACCGATACGTCGGGGGTCTTTCTCCGTCGGTATGCGACTTCGATGCGATCCCAGAGTTCGAGTTTGTCTATTCCACCCACCGCGGCGGCGAGGCTGAGCATGAGTCCCACCATGGACCAGAAACCGAGGCCGAGGGTGATGTCAGCGAGTTTGACCAACTTGAGTAGACTGACAAGGGTTCCGAGAAAGAAGACTTCGACCATGACCCAGGATTGCAATCCTTGCATCAGTTTGGTGACTGGGACCATTCCGGGGAAGGCCCGGCCGCTGAGGAGGGGGAGGCAGAGATAAATCAGGCTGGCGAGTTGGAAAAAGGGGAGAATGAAAATAAAGATGGCAACCGCGACGGAGATGATGGGACCTCCGGTGAGCCAAAGTCGGATCACAGTTTCACCGGCAGAGGTGGTAAGGTTGTTTCCCTGGGCCTCCATGGTGATGAAGGGCAGGAAGAGCATCCCGAGGAGAAAGAGAACACCAGTCAGGCCGAAGGCAAAGGCTCGCTCGAGGCTTTGTGGCCGGTTGGTGTAGAGGGTGCTGCCGCAAGTGTTGCAGTAAGCGGTTTGTCCCTCTTCGATTAATTCGACATCATGGAGCGAGTCACAAAAGTGGCAGGCCACTTCGTGATGCCGGTCGCGCAGCCGCGGCCAGGTCTGACGGTGAAGGAATTTCAAGGTAGGGATGGGCCGAGCCTAGCGTCGAAATAGCGAGACTGCCAGATCAACATTGCGGTGCTTAATCGCGTTTTTGGCCCCGCAGCATCGCTTCGATGAAAGGATCGATGGCTCCATCCATGACATTTTGGATGTTGCCGGTTTCCTCGCCGGTGCGGAGGTCCTTGACCATCTGATAGGGCTGGAAGACGTAGGAACGAATCTGACTGCCCCAACCGATTTCGCCTTTTTCGGAGTAAGTCCGGTCGGCCTCGGCTTTTTGTTTGTCTTCCTCGATCTGGTAAAGCTTGGCTTTCAGGGTCTCCCAGGCCAGCTCGCGGTTGCGAAGTTGGGAGCGTTCCTGGGTCGAGCGAATCACGATCCCGGAGGGAAGGTGCTTCATAATCACTGCAGTTTCGACTTTGTTGACGTTTTGTCCGCCTTTTCCGCCGGAACGGGCCGTGCTGATTTCAACGTCGGATTCGGGAATGTCGATGACGATGCTCTCGTCGATCTCGGGAGTCACATCGAGCGATGCGAATGAGGTGTGACGCTTCCCGGCACTGTCGAATGGAGAAATTCTTACGAGACGATGGACGCCCCGTTCGGCTTTGAGATAGCCGTAGGCGTAGTTGCCGTCAATTTTGAGAGAGGCTGAGGAAATACCTGCTTCTTCGCCTTCCTGATAGTCGATGACGTTGACTTTGTAGCCTCGTCCCTCAGCCCACCGGGTATACATGCGGTAGAGCATTCCGGCCCAGTCGCAGGCTTCGGTTCCTCCGGCGCCAGCCTGAATCGTCACGTAGGCATTATTTGAGTCAGTTGCCCCGTCGAGAAGGATGATGAGTTCAAAGGATTCCAGTTCTTTGGTGACGCGGTCGAAGGTGGAGCGGGCTTCCTTGGCGGAGTCGAGGTCTTGGAATTCCTTGGCGAGTTCGATGCCCGAGCTGAGGTCGGCGAAGTCTTCCTCGAGTTTGAGAAAGGGAAGCAGTTTGGCTTTTAGGCGATTGGTATTGGCGAGAATGGAGCGGGCTTTCTCCTGGTTGTTCCAGAATTCCGGGTTGGCTGCTTGACTCTCAAGGTCCGCGACTTGCTGGGTCAGGGTGGGGATGTCAAAGATACCTCCTGAGTTCTAACAACCGGCTCTCAAGAGAGCTGGTGTCGACCGCCAGGAGGTCAGCGATGGATTCGTTTGCCATGTGGGATTGAGGGGTAGGGAAGGGGGCGATTTTGGTCAATGGTATTGTGTTTTTTGATTCGCCATAAGAAGGGAGCCACGACATCGTTTGCCTTGTGGAAAGTGCCCGAGGAACGATCATTCGACTGACCAAGCTGAGCGATACCAGCTTGATCATACTCTGGATGAGTGAGGAAGAGGGCTTGCTGAAGACTGTGGCCAAAGGGGCGCGTCGACCGAAGAGCGCTTTTGCGGGACGCCTGGATCTATTTGTTGATGCTGGATTTCAGTGGAGCCGGAGTCGTTCGAGTGATTTGCATGGCTTGCGGGAAGTGGCTGTGACTGACTACCGGGAGCCGCTTCGTGGAAATTATCGAGATTCAGTGGTGGCTGCTTATTTCGGGCAGCTATTGGAAATGGTACTTGAGCTGAATCATGCCGAGCCGGAAATCTTTGCCCTGCTTCAGCGAGGGCTGGCCTATTTAACAGAGGAGGGGGGGAGTCGGAAAGCAGTGCTGCATTTTGAAAAGGAGGTGGCGAGATTGCTGGGTTTGGGAGATGGTGCACAGCGGGGAATTCTCAATGCCTATGGGAAACTTCCCGCCAGCCGGGAGCACTGCCTTGATCTTTTCATTTAGTTGTGTCTAAAATAAAGGTTTCAAATTATCAGTCGCCTAATATCGGATTCAGCGTTAGCAGCTCTGGAAGAGGTGTGAGTGGGTCCTCTTACCAAGGAGAGCTTTGGGGAGATCCAAGGATTTGCCGGTCAGGTGATTGCGGAGACCCGATCGGACGACGGCACAAGAAGGATTACCGGAGTTAAGGTGGCCCGGGCGCTTTTTGCGTTGGATATCTGTTTCGCTGCACAACAGGTTGAGCGCTACGTGCTGGTTGGCCAGAACCCGCCGGTGAGCCATTTGTGAATGACCTGGTCGTTACCGGTGATGTTTCCGGTGACGCGGTATTTGGAACGGCGGAGGACATCGGCGTTTTCGCGATCTTCGTCGACGACCCGTTTGGGACTTGCTCCTGATGAGTGGATGAAGCGGATCTCGCCATCTTCGGGGACTACCAGAAAAGCGACGTGGCGGTCGAGGCCGACAATGCGCACGCCTGGGCCGCGGGCTTCCACTTGTTCAAGGAAGTCGTCGTAACTCAGCTGGGTGCGAATGTGCATGTCACTTGTGGGGACGAAGGTCTTGATGATATTTTGAGATGCTTGTTGGGCCAGTTGGACCCGTTGTACTTTGAAGCCGACATCCTGCATGATGGTGGAGACGTAGTATCCACAGGCAATTTTTCCGCTGCCGGGGGTTTTGGCGGTGCCATTGAAATCCCAGGGAGTTCCGAGCCAACAGCGCATCATTTCGGGGAGGGCACTTTCAAGCGTCTCGCGGGCTTCCCGATGGAGGGTGGAAATTTCCCGGGCGGTTCGGGCTTTTTCGTATCGAATGGAAAGCTTACGGCGTTTTTCGCTGAGTTCAGATTTTAGCTTCTGGTATCGTTCCGGATCGGGGGCGAACTCAGCATATGAGCTTTCGTCCTTTTTGAAGTGTTCGTTGTAAAAGCTGACGAGCTGATTCTGATATTTCCACCCGATCCAAGCACCGCCGATGAGGAATGCGAGGAAGGCCAGCTTGCAGAGACGTTTCATGATCATTCGGTAAGCGAAGCCGAATTGTTATGGGTTTTAAAAAGTTAAGAAAGATCAAAGAAAAATGCACCCTCCGAAGAAGGGTGCCGAGCTTCGCAGTTCCTCGTTTCGATTACCCATGACCTCATCGATGTGCCTCCTGATAAGTTGATGCTTTTCTGCCATGGGGTTGGGAATATGGTAAAGTGAGGGGGGAAGAGGATGACAAAAGTAAAATGAAATGAGAGAGTTTCGCCATGGTAAGATGTTTGACAGTTTTGTTTGTCGTGATGGTGTCGGAAGCGATTGCCGAAGTGAAGAAAGTCGCGGATCTGGATTATGTCGGAAATGGCAACCCGAGGCAGATGTTGGATTTGTATTTGCCTGAGAAAATCGACGAGCCGGTTCCCGTGGTAATATGGATTCATGGCGGGGCCTGGCGTCAGGGAAGTAAGAAGAACGCGGGTAGGGTCTTGCGGGTGGCGGAGGGGAAGTATGCGGTAGTTTCGGTGGGGTATCGTCTGACGCAGGAAGCGCAGTGGCCGGCTCAGATTCATGACTGTAAGGCCGCGCTGAGATTTGTGCGTGCGAACGCAAAGAAGTATGGCTTGGATGCTAATAAGATTGCGGTTTGGGGCAGTTCGGCAGGAGGGCATCTGGTGTGTCTTCTGGGGACGACTCAAAATGACGAAGCTCTTGACGGAAAATTGGGTCCATATGTTGGAGCCAAGACGAGCGTGAATTGTGTGGTGAACTTTTTTGGCCCCACTGATTTTGTGAAGATGGATTCGCAAGGGAGTTCGATGAATCACAATGCGGCCAGCTCTCCCGAGGGTCAGCTGCTTGGCGGGGTGGTTTCGGAGTTAACTCAAAAAGCCAAAGAGGCTTCGGCACACTATCATGTTTCAAAAGATGATGCGGCCATTCTCACCGTGCATGGGACGAAGGATCGATTGGTGCCTTATGTGCAGGGAAAAGCCTTTGACGAGGCTCTTGATAAGGCGGGTGTCAGATCTGTGCTGCTTACCGTTGAGGGGGGAGGGCACGGAAATGGGTTTGGCCCCTCGGTGACGGAAGCGGTGAAGACTTTCCTACAGAGACAGCTCTTTGGGAAAGGGGAAAAGGGCAAGGATCGCAGCGTAAAGGCTGGTCAGTAGTGCTACCATGCCTCGATGATCTCGTGAATCAAAGCGGGGCCGCGATACACAAATCCGGTGTAGAGTTGTAGCAGGGAGGCGCCTGCTTTCTTTTTGGCGAGGGCGTCTTCTGCTGTGAAGATTCCTCCCGCTCCGATGATGGGAATGCCAGGTCCGAGTTGTTGATGGAATTGGGCGATGACATTGGTGGAATGTTTGGTGAGTGGCGCTCCGGAAAGTCCACCGGCCTCTTCGGATTTTTTGTGTCCCTTTACCGCATCGCGAGCGATGGTGGTATTGGTCGCGATGAGGAAATCGAGTCCACCATCGCGGAAGACTTTGGAGAGTCCGGAGATCTGCTCTTCATCGAGGTCGGGTGCGACTTTGAGAGCGAAGGGGACGTATTTCCCGCTCTCTTTGTGGAGTTTTGATTGAAGATCCTTGAGAGTTTTCAACAGGAGCCTCGCGGCACCTTCGGACTGTAGATCTCTCAGGCCGGGAGTGTTGGGCGAAGAGAAGTTTGCGGTGATGTAGTCGGCCAACGAGTAGGCTTTTTCGAAAGCGATGGCGTAGTCGTCGTTGGCCTGCTCGTTAGGCGTTACCTTGTTTTTACCGATGTTGATACCGACGATTCCTTTGAAGGTTTTTGACTGCTGGCGATTGATGATGCCTTGCTCGATGCCGGGGTTGTTGAAGCCCATTCGGTTGATGAGAGCCTGGTGCTCGGGAAGACGGAAGAGGCGGGGAGAAGGGTTTCCGTCCTGGGCCACCGGGGTAAGAGTCCCAATTTCGACATGGCCAAATCCAAGGGTTCCCAGGGCGTCGATGGTGTTGCCTTCCTTGTCGAGACCGGCGGCGAGACCGA
>NHEN01000046.1 GCA_002172625.1 Verrucomicrobiaceae bacterium TMED86
ATTTACTGATGGATAAATGACTTGAACTACCGTTTGAGTTAGTTGGTTTGCTGTAAAAGCAGGCAAAACTCCAAATAAAGGAAGCAAGGCAATCGGAACCAGCGAAGCTACCGGAATCGGGACTGCTTCCGTCATCCACCACGTCGCCGTCAACCAGGCAATCCCCAGCGTCACCGCGGCCTGTCGTTCCATCCCGGAAAAATCCGCAATCCCAAAAATCACCAACGCCGACACCGGCGCCAACCAACGGGCAATCGTCTTCACTCGCGACATGACCGTCAGGAAATGAAACTTTCTCACCCCCGACAACGATCAAGTTGCATCGGAGACCAAAGGGCGATCAATTATCGGCGAAACAACATCGACTGGTATCACCACCCCGGCTATTGACACCTTTACTTTAATCAACATTGCGCCGCTTTTTCGCATTTCCCTCCGGCTGTGGTGCCGCTGCCATCTTATGAAAGGTATTTGGCACGGGCGCTTCGAATATCATTCGCTCCCCCCGAAAAGGATGATCAAAACTTAAGGTATGCGAGTGCAGCGCGAGACGCTTATTATCGCGGATCTTCTTGCCGTATTTCCCGTCCCCCACAATAGGCCATCCTTTATCCGCCAAGTGAACCCGGATCTGATTCTTCCGACCAGTCAGTAGCGTGATCTCCAACAAGGCCCTCGTTCCCACTTCCTTGAGCACTTTGTATTCCGTGTGGGACAGACGCCCTTTCCGTTTATCCTTCGTCGAATATACCCGACGGGCTTCGTTTTCAGCGAGGTAACTTGAAATTTTTCCCTCCTTCGGATCCGGGTGACCTTCCACAAAAGCGAGGTAGGTCTTCTTCGCCTCCTCCCAGTTTTTCTGAAGCGTCTCCTTTGCCCTCTCCGTTCGAGCAAAAACCAAAGCACCCGAGGTATCGCGGTCCAAGCGATGCACAATAAAGATCCTCTCCCGCGATTTGTGATTCCCCTTCTTGACATAATCATCCAGTGCCGCATGCGCGGTCCTTCCGCCATCACGCCCGGTCCCCATGGTCAGTAAACCCGCCGCCTTATTCACCACAATGATATCGCGATCCTCATGAAGAATCTCCAGTCCCATCGGCTGATGCTTCCGCCGCCGCGCTTTCTTTTTCCCGTGATCTGCCACGCAGCCACCTTCAATGCAATTCACCCCAACCGCAAGCCAAGGCGTCCGGAAATGCTCCCCCGGGAACGCCGAGTTCCAGCCCGAAAAAAAATCACTCCCCCAACAAATGAAGCTTCAGCCGAATCGCCCGCTCCAGCACACCTTCGCCACCCACCAAATTCAAATGCCCCATCTTCCGACGCTCCCCCGGGTCGCTCTTGCCGTATAGATGCAGCTTCGCACCCTCCGTCTCAAAAATTGCGGCTGTATCCAACTTGCGCGGTTCCCCCCGCCACATATCCCCGAGAAGATTCACCATCACGGTCTCGCCATGTAATTCCGTTGATCCCAAGGGCAATCCACATACCGCCCGCAGCTGTTGTTCGAACTGCGAAGTCACACTCCCGTTCATCGAAAAATGCCCCGAATTATGCGGTCGCGGCGCCATTTCATTCACAATGACGCGACCTGACTTTTCCACAAAAAACTCCACCGCCAAGAGCCCACGATACCCCATCGCTTCCGCCAACTTGATCGCAATCGTCTTGGCATCATCGAGAATCTCATCCGACACCCGCGCCGGCGCAATCGTGAGATCCAGCATATGATGACGATGCTGATTCTCCACCGGAGGAAATGCCAAGCTCTTCCCTTCGGCATCACGAGCCACCAACACGGAAATCTCACATTGAAAATCCACAAAGCCTTCCAGAACCGACGGCTGTCCCTCAACACTCTGCCAGGCCTCTGAAAGTTGTTCCTCTCCCGTAAGCTTCACCTGCCCCTTGCCGTCATAGCCAAACGCCGCCGTTTTCAAGACGCCCACCGGCCCGACCTCTGCATAAGCCCTCTCCAGATCTTCCAGCGAATTCACCAGTGCAAATGGCGCGCAGGGAATCTCATGTTCCCGCAAAAAAGCCTTCTCCCGCGAACGATGCTGGCTCACGCCAATACTTTCAGCCGAAGGATAAAGTTCAACTTCTCCTTCCACCGATCTCAAAGTCTTCAGTGGAATATTTTCAAACTCCACCGTCGCCACATCAACCTGTCCGCAAAACTCAGCACGGGCTACATCATCATCAAATCCCTTCTTGATGAGAACATCGGCTACTCCCTCGGTCGGCTCCGCCGTCGGGGTGCCACTCCAGACCACCGTTCGAAACCCCATCCGCCGGGCATCGAGACAAAGCATGCGGGCGAGTTGTCCGCCACCGAGAATTCCAAGCGTCATCAATCTTGAGGAGGAAGAACTTTTCCAAGGACCGTGTCACGTTGATTGTCGCGAAACTCTTGCAACTTCTCCGCAAGTCCCGCGTCCGAGGTTGTCAAAATCGATACCGCCGAAAGCCCGGCATTCCCCGCTCCGGCCTCACCAATCGCGAAAGTCGCCACCGGGATCCCTTTCGGCATCTGCACGATCGACAAAAGAGAATCCATCCCACTCAGCGCCCGGGACTTCACCGGAACTCCCAATACGGGCAAAATCGTCATCGAGGCCACCATTCCCGGCAAGTGCGCTGCCCCTCCGGCCCCGGCAATAATCACTTTCAGTCCACGGTCCTGCGCAGTCTTGGAATATTCCACCAACAATTCTGGAGTCCGATGCGCACTCACGACCTTGGTTTCATAAGGAACTCCAAATTCCTCGAGAACCTCCACCGCTTTTTCCATCGTCGGCCAATCGGAATCACTTCCCATAACCACTCCCACCAGGGGCTGTTGTGTATCGCTCACGTCAGGAATATCACTCGATTACGCCCCTTTTGGCAAGACCCGCTTCACGAGGTAGGCGGATCAAGCAACCCTTTGAGCATTCCATTACTTAACCCGTAAATCCAGCTGTGGACATTCACACCCTGCCCGCCGGACCAGGCATCCCTGATAATATTGGTTCGGCTCACATTTCTAGCTTGAGCCAAAACATTCAATTCCCAGAGCTGGTTGAGCCTTTCTTCACCCGACAAAGCGTTCAATTCATCCTCGATGGCCTCCATTTTCTCAGCCCAACGTTTATTATTCTCAAAAAGAGTCGGCAATCTCTTCACGACGCGCCCTTGGCGAGAAATTTCCGTAGCCATAAGCGCCCCTTGCTCTTAAAAGAAGCCATGGACTCGCTCTTTCTCCCGGAAGAATCTCAGTCCGAACCGTCGTCGCCCGGAAACAACGAACCACTCGCCGCCCGAATGCGACCACGCGTTATTGAGGAAATCGCCGGACAGCAACATATCCTCGCCGAGGGAAAGCTTCTTCGCCGCGCCATCGAAGCCGACCGCTTCACCTCACTCATTTTCTATGGACCACCGGGTACGGGAAAGACCACTCTCGCCAACGTCATCGCCCGCTCCACGGGGTCTCGCTTCGAATCCCTCAACGGCGTCGAATCAAACGTCGCCGAAATCCGCGCCAAAATCGAAGCCGCACGAACTTATTCACAGCTCCGCGACCAATCGACCGTCCTCTTCATCGACGAAATTCACCGCTTCAATAAAGCCCAGCAGGACACCCTCCTCCCCCACCTCGAACGCGGCACCGTTCGCTTCATTGGAGCCACCACGCACAATCCCTACTTCTACGTCAATTCCCCCCTCGTCTCCCGCTCCCAGGTTTTCCAACTCGAACCCGTCGCCACCGAGGACCTCCTCCCGCTTCTCCACCGAGCCCTCACCGACGATGAACGCGGCTTTGGCTCGCTCAAGATCGACGCCCATCCCGACGCTCTCGAACATCTCGCCACCAAGGCCGACGGCGACGCCCGCAAAGCCCTTACCGCCCTTGAACTAGCTATCCTCACAACACCGAAAACCGACGACACTATTGTCCTCGACCTCGCCATTGCCGAGGAATCAATCCAAGAAAAAGCCGTCCTCTACGACTCCGACGGCGACCAGCACTACGACACCATCTCCGCCTTCATCAAATCCATCCGCGGCTCTGATCCCGATGCCGCCCTCTACTGGCTCGCCAAAATGCTCCACGCAGGGGAAGACCCGCGCTTCATCGCCCGACGGCTCGTCATTTCAGCTTCCGAAGACATCGGCCTCGCTGACTCCACTGCCCTGCAAGTTGCCGTCTCCGCCCAACAAGCCCTCGACTTCATCGGCATGCCCGAAGGACGCATCACCCTGGCCCACGCCACCGTCCACCTCGCCACCGCTCCCAAATCCAACAGCGCCTACGCCGCTCTCGGTGCCGCCCAGGCCGATATTACCAGCGGGGCAACCTTGAAAGTCCCCGAGCACCTTCGCACAAGATTCCGAAAAAAACTCGCCGAAGAATCCGGGGCCGACAAAGCAGCGATGCAATACCTCTACTCACACGACTACGAAGGAAACTTCACCCCCCAATCCTACCTCCCCGAAGGCCGCCGCTACTATGAACCCACCGCCAACGGCATGGAAAAGCGCATCAAAGACCGCATCGACTTCTGGAAGAGCCAATTTGAGAGCGATTCGGAGTGACTCAAAGGAGCCGCGGCTCCCCCAGCGCTTCTCAACAAAGTTCACATTCGCGAGGTCCGCATTCAAAGAACTCAAGCATCTGCCACATCGAAAGTTGCCGTGACCCACTTGCCCTTTGGGGTGTGGCTCAGCAACTCAAAGCCACAATCCCCCGCTGTCTTTTCCACATCCGGCCACTGCTCAAAAAGAATCCCCGAAAGAATCAATCGTCCGTCTTGCTCAATCCACTTCCGCATCAGCGGCAGCGCCTCGATCAACACCGCCGCGAAAAGGTTCGCCGCGATCACTTTAAACTTCTTCCGGTTCTTCCAGGAAAATACGTCCTCCTCAAACATCGCGATATCTGAGACCCCGTTTCGTTCGATATTGAGAGTCGCTACTTCGACAGCCTTCGCATCAAAGTCAAAAGCCTTCACTTCCCCCGCTCCCAAAAGTCGCGCCGCAATCGCCAACACGCCACTCCCAGTCCCAAGATCTAAAAAACTCCAACCCTCCTTCTCCTGCTCCCGCGAACAATCAACCAACCGGCGCAAACAAGTCGCCGTCGTCGGGTGATCCCCCGTTCCGAAGGCCATTTCCGCCGGAATCACAATGACATCACGACCCGCATGCTTCGCCTTCAGTTTCTCAATCTCCTTCTCATCCTCGAGTTGCGAAATCACGAACCGGTCCCGAATTAATATCGCCTCCGCCTTCGGCGCGCTCATCGCCACCCAGTTGGCCTTTTTAAGCTCTCTAACAGACCCCCCGAATTGTTTCTGAATCTTGAGAGCCTCCTCTTCGCCCTCACAATAAACCTCAACCCGGATCGACTTCCCCCCTTTTATCTCCGAGATCACCGAATTTGGATTTCCGTAAAACCGCTCTTCCCACGCATCGGTCCACTTCACCGCCGACAGCTTGGACCAAACCCACATGCGTCCAAAATTATAGTCAAGCACTCCTCAAGCAAGCTCGAACAGATTAATGAATCCTAATCTTAAACCCCTCAAAAATAGCTCCTCTCAATTTACTGAATCAAATGCCCCGTATATCCGGCATCCACGAGCAAATGAAAAGCCTGCCTCACTCGATTCGGGATTTCCTGCTCCGTCATAAACCCCATCTCAGGATATCTCATAATACGCTCCAAATCCCCCACCATGATGTGAATTAACATCTCCTTGGGAACGACTTCGTTACAGTATTCCTCCAGCGCTAACTTCGGCGAGGTTACTTTGACATGAAGCTCCGGCCATTGTTTCGAAATCGTGGCAAAAGTTCGCCTCTCCATATTGGGCTTCTGCACCGCAATTACCCGGCTGATTTCACTCCCCCGGCTCTCTAACAACGCCCGGGTGAACCTGACATTCTCTCCGGTGTTCGTTGAGCGATTCTCAATCAAGATCACTTCTTCCGGCACACCCAACTCTATTGCTCTTTCGGCGAACAGATCCGCTTCGGGCCTCTCAAAAATTTCCGCCGTGAAATTCCCCAACCCACCCGACATCACGATCAGAGGAGCCATCCCGGCATGCCATAGCTCAGCCACCCGATCAGCCACGCGGAGGTCCAAACTTCCAAGCGCCCAGATCAGCTCGCGGGGCTCCAACTCATGCTTCATGAGATGGTAGTCCCAAATTTGCCGGGCAGCCTCATCCAAGGTCATCGCTTTAGCTCAATTTCTACCGACACTAAAAGTTAACGCACTGAGATTTTCAGCCGAAGGAAGTGGCGGGTCTCTCCGGCGATCGGAGTAGCGAGGCGATAAACGCCCGGAGACACCTCGACTCCATCTTCGTCCACCCAAGCCTCCAGACCTATTGATGACTGAATCTGAAAATCAACATCCGTGGCATCGACGTTTTGGTCAAATTGCAGGGTCAAATAATCCGCACCTTCAAAATCCACGCTTCCGGGAACGAGAGCATTGTGATTGGGAATATTCGGAGATGTTCCGAGGGCATACTCAACCAAAGCTGTAAGACCATCAAGATCGGCGTCTTCGTCATCGCTCGTCACCCCGTTGGCAGCCTTCCAGTTCGCTAATCCGGACTCAGCAATCGTATCGGCAACACCCGGCCCTCCACCAACTGTTGTATGATTACCCCAACTTTCCGGTAGTGAATGATCAGGGGCACTCTGAGCATTTCGCAACACCAAGGACACTCCATTATCATCAGCGTCAGCCGGCCAGGGCGAATTATCGCCGTAGTCCAACTCGTGCAAGACACCCACCCCCTCAAGATCAAGCGAAAGTCGCTCTCCTCCGTTATTGAGTTTTCCGGAATACTCACCAGCAATCGCAACGCCTTCGCCATAACGCGCGGCGAAAGCCTCGACGTCCTGAACAAGAACCGCACGTGCTCCGGGATCAAGCAGCCTCTCGGAGCCAAAGGCAAATGACACTCCATCAGAAAAGTGAACCCCCTCGAGCTCAAGCGGCCGGGTTCCCACATTCAGAAGTTCGATAAATTCATAATCGTTCCGATTAGTGGACACCGCAATCTCCGCCGCACTTGTCGGTTCGGCCGGATGATAGTGGATCTCGGAAATGACCAACTTGTCAGCCGCCGCCGGAACCGAGTTGATACTGAAGAAAGTCGAGGTCAACGCACTCCACTCACTCGACCCCGGATTATAGGCCCGCGCCTTAAACTGCGAGGCCGCATTGAGAACGACCGGTATAGTCCGGTTGGTGCCGTTGGCCGCTTCGATCTCACCCCGAAGGTGCAGGTCAAAACTGACATCCGAACTCGTGGCGCTCTGATTGTGGACCTCAACCGCAATGACATTCTCTCCCGGGATGAAATTTGCGGTGGATAATTCGTAGCGGAAAAAGGCATTTTCATCTGGCGTGCTACTGGTCGCATAGACGTCGTAGGCCGCATTTTCCGGAAGATTCGTCGTGCGAACGACCTCAACTCCATTCACGTAGACCGCCGCTCCGTCGTCGTAAAGAAGGTCCAAATCGAATCGAGAGAAAGAACTCGGATTTGGGATGACAACTTTATGTCGGAAATAGGACGTTGCATTGCGCTGAGGCCCGGGTTTTTCCAGATCGACATCCACTGAACCGATTAGCTGCCCCTCATCACCCTCGTTATAGCCAAGCTCCGATGGTCCTTCGGCCCAAGCGGAATCATTGAATCCACTGGCATACCAGGCCGTTCCTTGATCAGAACCGTCATCGAGATACTTCCAGACAGCCCCTGTCAGAACGAAATCTTCCGGGCTTGGAACTCCGTCATCAAAAGGAGCAAGCACCGCATCAGGGCTGATCGCTCCACCGGGAAGACGCGGATCACTCCCGTCAAGAGTGTAATAAATGGCGGATGCATCCGTGGTCATGGTCATGCCGGCACCCGGAGCTACCGATCCACCGTGCTGGGAAAGAACAGGTGCCACAATATCCGGATACATGTTGGCATTCTTCAGCAGATTAAACCGACTTGTCGAAAGATTGGGGAAGTGATTGTTGACCAAGTTATTCTGATACGCGAGCCACTGCGATGGAGTCCGGTTGGCGGTCCCGTTGACGAATTTCCATCGCGCCGCTTCGGCGATGTAGCTCAAAGTGCTTTCATCAACTCGATGCTGTAATCGCGCGATATTCCTTTCCGCAGTCAACGCGCCACCATTGAAGAAACGCTTATGAATCTGATCTGCCAAAACGATCTTAAAATCAGGATCCCCCTCGCTGCGAAACTCCGTCAACGCACTCACCGGTCCATTGTGAGTCACGTTGTGGTTTCCATTGGGAGTCCGCAAATAGCCATCCGCATCCTTGACGTAAAATTTGAAGCCCTCTCCATTTTCAAGAGAACCCGCTGCCCGGAATTCGCTCTCGGAATTTCCCATCGTCCACAACAACATGAAGTCGATGAGATTGGGAACATCAAGCATATCCTTGACCGAACCATAAGGAGTCGCACCACCAAGAAGATTTCGCATCGCCACCCAATCAGTCAGGTCACCATCTTGAAGTTGTTGCAGACCGGGGTTACCGAATTGCGACCCCGAATTATTGGTATTGATGGTATCATATTCCTCCTCTTTCCCCGGAAGATAATCCGCGGAAAATGCCGCATCCCATCGTTCGCGCAGATGATACTGCCCGCGATATTTCCCGTTAAAATACAAGTGCACGAAGCGCCCGTGGGTTGAAAGATTTCCCATATCAAGCATCGCGTCATCAGTATAGCGGTTTGAAAGGTAGGCTCCCCGGTTGATCATATCGTGATTCCCCGCTCGCAAATCAAGCGCATCGAAATCTTCAGTCGGAGGAATCTCGTAACTTGTCTCTTCGAACAAGGGATACTCCAAGCGGTTGGGACCATACTCGGAGCGAAAATGCAGACGAATACTGCGTTTTTGAAAATTGGTAAAATAAGATCCGTAACGCACTACACCCGCATCGACCTGTTTTGCGCCCTTTTCAAAATTGAGAAGTTCGACCGAAACGGGGAGCTCGGTTCGATCAATATCCGAGCCATCAAAGGTCAATGAAACCGTGGGGATAGAGCCAAGCGCATCAATCATCTGCGGTCCATAAACCGGATCCTGCGTGATCGAAGTCGCCATCTCCGGTTGCGTCACCACGTCGGCCCTGAAGATATAAGAGTGCGTATCGACATTCGTTGAGAGGAACCCTTCCCGATAGGCCATCGCCCGAATCACCGTGGTTTCATTGACAGTAATCGGCCCGGCGTAAACCGTGCCCTCGGTCTCGCTCGGCGGCGTGCCATCAGTAGTATAACGAATAATGGCTTCTGGAGTCTCCGAGGTGATAGCCAGACTAAAGGGAGCATCGTGAAGCCCCCGATCAACACTGAATTTGGTATCCTCGGTAATACCATCAACAAGCAAGCTATTTGCCTCACCTGCAGTGGGCACCGGAAAGAACCCCCTTGAGGAACCATTGAGATCCACCCGCATTGCCCTTAATCGGGGTGAAAACAACAAGTCGGAACTCCCGGTTGATTGATTCAAGAGATGGATCGCCAAAATGTTCTCGCCTTGAACCAAGCTACCAGCCGTAAGCGGATAGTTGCTCAAGGCAACCGCGTCGGTCTCATTACGACCGCTTTGAGGCTCGGATCGGGAATTCCAGAGAAGAGAACCGGGAGCACGTTCGCGGTGAATTTCCACTCCATTGAGATAGGCCACAAATCCATCCTCCCAGCGCGCGCTGAGAACGAGATCCTGCAGCCCCGCAGGTGACGGAACGTCAAAAGGAATCCTGACAAACGCAGTGGCGTTCGCTCCCGACATTTCAGCCTTCAACTCTGCAGCCCCCGTTCCTAAAAATTGCTCATAGCTTCCCCCGAAAGAATCAAATCCAATTCCGGTCGTCGCAGCAATCCAGCCGGAGTCATCATGTCCGACATTCTGCCAGCCGGGAATCTCACCGGTCGGCACACGAATACGCGCAGGCTCCCCCTCTTCCACGAGAACCTCGGCAGTCGGCACTCCAAATCCAACGCCATAGGAAATATCCTCAAACTGCTTGGGATAGTTTACAAATTCACTGCTGACCGTCACACCGTCCGGCTGCACAAGCGCCAGGTATCCCCCCTCCCCGGACTGCAATTGAAAATTCGTATGAAGCTCATTAGCAGGGTCGGAACGATCGTCCCCTGAAGCGAAGACCAGAAGATACTCTCCCACCTCCAAATTCACCGCAGGAATTCGCCACTTGGTTAAATTTTCCGGATCATCGGTCAAATACCATCCATCAAGATCTCCCGCCCCATTCGTCGAATTCCAAAGCTCAATCCAATCCGAGCGCTTGCCATTCCTGTCTTCAATCCCCTCTCCATTACTGGCCAAAAACTCGGTAATTTTCGCCGATGAAAGCGTCTCTCCAAAAACCCATGTCGCGGGAATCAGTAAGAAAACCAAGCTGTATGCGAGACCTTTGAGAAGGGGCAAGTGGCTAACTTTCATCACATCCACGGAAATCTAGGACTTCCTTCACTCTTTTTCGATAAGTAATTTAAAATAATCATCCCAATCGTCGCTGCGGAATGGACTCACCGGCAACCCCTCCTTATTCGTCAAATTCGCCTTGGGGTCATTGGCCCAAGCGTAACGTAGCGCGACCACCTCTCTCACTGCGTCACTTCGCAGTGAAATTTTGTCCCGATGAACCAGCGCCATTGCCGGTTGAAAAATCCCGTCTCCACCATCCCAACTCCCTCACCAAATTTCAAACTTCCACCCCCTCGAGATATTTCATCACCTCTTTTCCATGCTTCGCCTCGCCTTTTTCTTCTTCGCAAGCCTTCCGCTCTTCGCGGTCAAATCCCCACCGCATATCATTCTCGTCATGGCCGACGACCAGGGCTACGGCGATTGCGGCTACACCGGGCACCCCTTCGTCCAGACTCCCCACCTTGACGAAATGTCCAAGAACTCCGTCGTCTTTGATCGCTTCCACGCCTCCGCTCCCGTCTGCTCCCCCACCCGCGCCAGCGTCATGACCGGCCGCAACCCCGTCAGAACCAACGTCCCCAACCATGGCCTCTATCTCCGCCCCCTAGAGATCACCATCGCCGAAGCCCTCAAATCAAATGGCTATCTCACCGCCCATTTCGGCAAGTGGCACATCGGGTCGGTCCAAAAAGAAAGTCCCACCTCTCCCGGCGGGCAAGGCTTCGACCACTGGATCTCCGGACTCAACTTTTACGACCGCGATCCCTACCTCAGCCACAACGGCACCTACAAACAATACAAAGGACAGGGCTCCGTCATCGCGATGGACCACGCCATCAAGCACCTTAAAAAGTATTCCTCGCAACAACCCACCTTCACCGTGGTCTGGTTCCCCTCACCTCACGACCCCCATCGCGAAACCTCCTCCAAGCCCGAACTTTACAAAGGAAAAAAGCACGCCGGATACTTTCAGGAAATCACCCTCCTCGACGAACAAGTCGGCAAACTCCGCAAAGCGCTCCGCGATCTAAAAATCCACCAAGACACTCTCCTTTGGTATACCTCCGACAACGGCGGACTCGCCCCCGAAAGCTCGGGCGGCCGCGCCAAAAAAGGCTCCGTCTACCAGGGCGGCCTCCGTGTCCCCTCCCTCCTCGAATGGCCCGCTCGCTTCAAACCTAAAACCATCTCTGTCCCCTCGCTCTCCTCCGACA
>NHEN01000047.1 GCA_002172625.1 Verrucomicrobiaceae bacterium TMED86
GGCTTCAGCAAAATCACAAAGCAACTCCCCACCGGAGCCCTCAGCGACGGACGAATCAAGCAAATGGAAGCCATCGTCCTCTCCATGACCAAAAAAGAACGCGCCAAACCCATCATTATTAAGGCTCCCCGCCGCAAGCGCATCGCCAATGGCTCCGGCACTACTCTCCTGCAAGTCAACCAGCTCCTCAAGCAGTTCGGCCAGATGCAGAAAATGATGAAATCCAAAGGCAAAATGAAGGACATGATGAAGCAGCTCGGCGGCCTGGGCGGCGGCGGAGGTATGGAAGGCCTCATGGGCGGTGGCGGAAAAGGCATGCCCGACATGAAAGGCATGGACGGCCTCGAAGACCTCCTCGGCGGCGGAAAAGGCAAAGGCCCTAAGATGCCTTTTTAAGGTAGATGGAAGCTCCAGCTTTCATCATTTCGCCGGAATAACCAAAAGCTCGACCTTCCGTCTACTCTGGAAATATTCCTGTTCATTCTCTCTTGCACATCTCACACTCCTGCAAAACCTTTCACTATGGACCAGATCACCGCACAAATTAAGGACTTCATCCAGTATATCGCCCTACAATTCATCAAAGACCCCAAGCTCGCCGAGCTTCGGATTGGAAACTCCGGCGAAAACAAAGTGAACTTCCGTCTCGTTCTGAGTCAACCGGATGTCGCTACGCTCATCGGCCGCCAGGGTTTCACCGCCTCGACCATCCGCAGCATGATCAAAGCCGCCGCCGAGCGAGAAGGGGTACAGGTCAACCTCCGCATCCATTCGCACGACGAGGAGCGCCAATACACTGCGGCTATGGAGGCCAAAGAGATCGAGTAAGATTCCTCTGGAAAAACCAGAGATTCAACCACATGAGCCGCTCAATTCGGCTTATCTCTTCTAGTTGCCACCGCCAAATGCCAAGGCTAACCGCCTGAAGGTGGGACCTCAGGGAAAAGAGACTATTTCAAGAAATGCTTGCCTCTCCCAGTCATTGGGGGCATTCAAACCTCGTTATGTCATCTCAACTCGACAGCCTCAAAGAATTCACCACAGTTGTCGCCGACACTGGTGATTTCGCCTCGATGCAGGAATATCAGCCTCAGGACGCCACCACCAACCCTTCCCTGATCCTTCAAGCTGCCAGCAAGCCTGAATACAAATCAATCGTCGAAAAAGCGGTTGCCGAGCACAAGGAATCCGGTCTTTCCGGTGATGCCCTGATCGAAGCGATTATGGATCGGGTGCTCATTCTATTTGGCCTGGAAATCCTTAAGATCGTTCCTGGACGTGTTTCCACCGAAGTCGACGCCCGTCTTTCTTTCGACACTGACGGTACCATCGCCAAAGCCAAGGAACTCATCGCCGCCTACGAAAAAGAAGGCATCTCCAAGGATCGCATTCTCATCAAAATCGCTTCCACCTGGGAGGGCATCAAAGCCGCCGAGGAATTGGAAAAGGAAGGCATCCACTGCAACCTGACTCTCCTTTTCGCCTTTGCCCAGGCCGTGGCCTGTGCCGAAGCCGGAGTGCAACTCATCTCACCCTTTGTTGGACGCATTTATGATTGGTTCAAAAAGGAGACCGGAGAAGAGTACGCCGGCGACAATGATCCCGGCGTCCTTTCCGTATCCAAAATTTACAACTACTACAAAAAATTCGGCTACAAAACCGAAGTCATGGGAGCCTCATTCCGGAACGTTGGGCAGATTACTTCTCTGGCCGGATGCGACCTCCTCACCATCTCACCAGGACTCCTTGAGGAACTGCAAAACAGCGACGGTCCTCTGGAGCAAAAGCTCAATGGCAACAATCCCGATTGCGACCTCGAAAAAGTCTCACTCGATGAAAAAGCCTTCCGCTTTGCATTCAACGAAGACGCCATGGCGACTGAAAAGACAGCCCAGGGAATCCGGGCTTTCTCGGCTGACATCGTCAAGCTGGAGCAACTAATTGCTTCCATGGTTTAGAGTTGATTCGTCATTTAACCGACTCATCAAAAGGGACAGGCTGCGGCTTGTCCCTTTTACTTTCCACCAGAAGGGCGAATCGACTACCTTCCCTCTCCGATGAACCGATTTCCCCAACTCCTTGTTATTCTGGCAGCCCTCGCTCTTGGTGCATTGGGTGGGCACTTCTTGTGGAAAGCTCCAGCGACTGAACCTACGCCAACCTGGATCGATATTGCCACCGATTCAGGAAAGCGCATTCCATTGAAAACGGTCATGACTCAAACCAGCGGCACCAGGGTGATCCCCTTGGATTCCGGCAATCCCGCCCATCGGGCAATCTCGAGAGCCGTCACAAAAATATCAAGCTTGGTCAGCAAAGAACTGAGCCTGGAAGGTTCACCAGCCCATGAAAAAAGACGCATCAATGAAGTCTCGGCACTTTTCGAAAATGCCTTGAAGTCCGGGCTCGATGCCCTCCCTGATTTTTCCTGCCAGATTCCGCCCACCTCGACCGGAAAACAACAACGGTCCGGATATCCCGATCTTCGGGTCGAGCATCTCCCAACTCAAACAGTCGCCTATCTCGACCCCAAACTCTTCCAGTATGATTCCCAACAATCCAGCCTGCGGACTTTTTACTACGAAGCGACAAGTAAGAGCTCCAAAGTGACCGAGGATGCCCTCCATCTCCTCCTGGGATTTCCACACGACGGAAACAATGACCAATGGAAATTCGGCAAAGCCCAACTCGTAGACTTGTCGGGACTCAGTCTCAAACTAAAGGTTGAATTTTCAGCTTCAAACAAAGATCTCTACTCCCAATAAAAAGAAGCTTAATTCACCTTCAACAGTTGCCCGATTTCAAAGCGGAGTTGGAGGACTATTTCTTTCGCTCTTAAAATAGCCAACCGGATTTTATTGGCTTCATCACTCGCTTTTGTCGCCCGCGAATTCGCAGAATATTTCTTCCCCCTCCTTTTGGAATTATTTTCCTCTATCTGCCATTGCCTGGATAAGGATTCCAATCGTTCCGCCTCAAGCTCCTTCGCCTTGATTCTGCGGGTCATTGACGCAATTTGGGATTTTTTATCAGCAATTGCAGCCGCGTTCTCAGTGAGTTGGGTAATAGCCTCTTCATTTTCCTTATCGGCATCGATGACCCTGTTTTCCTTGGCCCGGGCAATTCGTAGCTTCGCCACAGCTTGACGGTAAGCGTTGGCTTCCTCATCACTAAATTGAAATCGATGTTGATGTTCTTCAGGAAGAAGCGCGTATGGGACACCCTTTGGACCGGATGGCAGGAGAACACGCAACTCCAATGGAGTAATCCGGCTAATTCTAACGCCCTTGTATTCCGCCCCTTTCACAGAGGACAGGTCAATCAAAGTCCCCTTGGCCTTTGCCCGGACCATGCTGCGATATTGGTTACGATACTTGAAGAAATCCAACGACGCGGCCTTGAGAGCAATCGAAAGCTCCTTCGTCTTTTCCTTTACCAACTTCAGCTCACTTTCAACAGCCTCGAACTTCGCCGAAGATGCTTGATAGCGCTCTTCGACTTCTTTCCATTCCTTCAACCTGGCCAGTTTCTCTTCCTCTTCCTCCAGACGGGATTCTACATCGACCAAGGACCCTGTGATGCTATCGATTGAATCTTCCAACTCCTGGATGTCGTCCGCATTCTCACAAGACCACAAGAAAAAGGACATCAGGCCAAGAACCCCTCCCATCCCAATATTTTCAAAGGTCAATTTTTTCATATTCGTAGTTACAACGTTAGTCCTAATCCTCCCCCATCGAATACTTCTTTCGGTAATCCTCCAACCTCTTCATAAATCCCCTTTTCTCGGCCGATAATTTTTCCAGCTCTGTTTTTTCAAATTCAAGCCCCCGCGTCAGCGCATCAAGCTTGAGATTCACCTCGACCAGTTTTTCAGAGTAATCTTCGGTCTCCAGTTCATCAACGCTGCGCACGACTTCGTTGAGCTTCTTTCTTTTTTGATCAAGTTCCTCACCCAGCTTGGACTCCTTGGCCTCCAGCTCTTTCTCTTTTTCCCTACATGAGCTAAGCCCCATAACTGCGATGCCAAGGCAGAGAAACGGGATGATCATTTTCTTCATTTGTAGCTAATATAGCTTTTTATTCTGCGAGGGGTCAACTGAAAGCATCTCAGAATGATTGACAGGCTCTCACACGGAGACAAATTGAGATCATGACTTGGGACGAATCATTCCTAGAATTATACCGCCGTTGTATTGCAATCTATCAAGAGGGCAATAACGACTTCCACTCCTACTATAGCGATGCCGACTTGGCCTTTTTGGCTTCAATCGGATACAAACCACGGGAACTTTTCGACTTCGTGGAGGATTTTGTAGACGAAGGCGTTCCTCTTGAAAGTGCCGCCCTCCTGATCGCAGCAGTTCGACGGGATTATTTTCAAGTGGTGCAAAATGGCAAACAAAGTGATCTGGAAGTGGGCAGAGACGAGCTTCCTTCATTTGGCGAGGAGATTGGCGGAATTGCCTACCTCCCCCGCATCCTCACCAAAGCCCGGGCCAAGCTGGCCGGCGAACTGCACCCCGACGTCATGTTCAGCTGCGGTGGTGATCGGAAATTCCTCCGGGAACAGGGTGAAATTCACGCGGCAGACTTTCTCCGTCGAGTCTGGGCATCCGACGGCGATGACCAGAAAATTGTGGACTGGCTCAAAGGATCGACACACTAGAATCCCTCTGTCAGATTCCCCCCATGCGCAACTACAACGGCGAGGAAATCCTCGTTATCCCCAGAGCCCTCTTTGACGAGCTTGGTTCATTTCAAGGAATCCAGACCGATGTTGTCCGGTATCTCGAAGCCATTCTCGATCCGGCCAACAACTTCTTTATGGACCGGGCCAACGCCGAAGAAGACCCCAGCCATAAGCAAATCATTCCCTACGCCATTTTTCATCACGAAGGCCGCTATCTCCACTACACCCGTGGGAAAAGTGGCGGTGAAAGCCGTCTGCACGCGCAGGGCTCGGTGGGAATCGGAGGCCATATCAACCCGGTCGACGAGCGGGCTGATCCGCTGGGTCGAGAAACCTACCTTGCAGGAGTGGAGCGGGAAATTGAGGAAGAACTCAAAATCAATGGCAGTCATAATAATCGTATTGTCGCACTTCTCAATGATGACAGCAACGAGGTGGGAGCAGTCCATCTGGGCGTTGTCCACATTTTTGATCTCGATACCGACGAGGTGAGTTCCGGAGAAGACGCACTCGCCAATCTGGCCTTCCAAACAAAGGAAGATCTCAAAGGAGAACTTCACGGGAGTTTGGAAACCTGGTCGAAGTTCTGCGTCGACACCCTGATCTAGCGACGATTTGAGACTGAGCTTGAATAATTGACCCCATCATCGAGTTTCACCCATCAATCATCCCGTCGTGATCAGAATCATTCCACTCCTTGCCACCACTGCGCTCGCCTTCGTTTCTTGCGAACGCAGATCTGACATCGAAATTGCCAATGAGGAAAACATTCTCATCATCGGCAATAGCAACGAACCCAAAGGCCTCGACCCCCATCTCGTCTCGGGTGTCCTCGAATCGAATATTATTCGGGCGCTCTTCGAAGGTCTCGTTGTCGATCATCCATCGAAAGACAGCCACTCCGTCGATGGCGTCGCCTTCAAAGATCAAATCAAGCACTCAGACGACTTTACCGAGTGGACATTTCATCTCAATCCCGAGGCCAAGTGGTCCGATGGCGTCGCCGTCACCGCCCACGACTTCGTCTTTTCATACAAGCGGCTTCTTTCGCCCGATCCCAACTGGCCCGCCAAGTATGCAGAGATGCTCTACTTCCTCAAAAACGGAGAAGCCTACCATCGAAGCAAACTCGGCCACATTCTCTGCGGCAATGACCCCGACTTCCCGCTTGTTTGGGAAACCCTCAGGGAAGCCAATTTTGAAGGAGACAGCAAAATCAAACCAAAAAAGTTTAAGGGCAAGATATTCAGTGAACTCAACGAACAGGACCTCGAAAAGTTCTCACCATATCTCACCGGAAAAGACACCCCCGATTTTGACGAGCTCAATTCAACAGGCTCGGATTTTGAATCCCTCTCGACTGCAAACAAGAAAGTGCTCTTCAACTCCATTGGCATCGACAAGCTCAACAGGAAACAACTCCTTCTTCTCAAAGACAATCTCTCTCTGATAAAGTGGTCCGACAATATTACCACTGAGGTAAAGCAACTAGTAATCACCCGAATCTTATCACATCACGATGCCGGGAAGCCCAAACTCTGGGACAAAGCCGAGGTGGGTGTTTCTGCTATTAATGACTCCACTCTCAAGCTCAAGCTACGTGGCCCTACCCCCTACCTCCTGGAAGTCGCCAAGCACTACACCTGGTATCCGGTCCCCAAGCATATCATCCTCAAGCACGGTGAAATTAACACCGCCTATTCCTCCCCATGGACTAAGCCTAAAAACATCGTCTCCAATGGTCCTTTCAAGCTCAAATCCTGGCGAACCAACCACCTACTCGAGGTCGAGCGCAACCCTCACTACTGGGATGCCGAAGAGGTGAAACTGGATGGCATCCGCTACCTCCCCATCAGAAATTACTATACCGAGACTCGGATGTTTGGAGACGAGCAATTGCACCTCACATACACCGTGCCATCCGAACTCATCCCCATGGCCAAGGAAAAATACGCTGCCGAACTCCGGCAGGAATCGTACATCGGCACCCGCTTTCTCCGCGTCAACACCCTCAATTCCCCATTCGACAACCCCAAGGTTCGCCGCGCATTCGCCCTCGCCATCGACCAAAAATCGATTTGCGAGGAAATTTTACAGGGAGGACAAGCACCCGCTTCCGGAATCGTCCCACCTTTTGGCGATTACAAGCCGCCTGGCCTCATCAAATTTGACCCGGAAAAAGCCAAAGCCTTGCTTCAGGAATCAGGGTATGAATCCACCTCGTCCTTTCCCGACATCGACCTCCTCACCACCAACTCAGACTCCGGCCTACGCGAAGCCGAAGCCCTACAGGCAATGTGGCAGAAACACCTCGGCATCAAGGTCCGCATCCAACAACGGGAATGGTCCACCTATCTCCAAAATCAATACGACTTTAACTACGACATCGTCGTCGCAGGCTGGATCGGAGACTATCTCGACCCCACCACTTTCCTCGAACTATGGGTCACCGACGGCGGCAATAATAATACAGCTTGGAGCTCCAAAACCTTCGAAGACCTCCTTCGAAAGGCCGAAAAAAGCTCAGACATCACGACCCGAATGACCATTCTCTCGGAGGCCGAGGAAACCATCATGAATGACATCCCTGTTCTCCCGATCTACTGGTACACCACCAACTACCTGATCCGACCCGAAGTGAAAAACTGGAATCCCCTCCTCCTCAATAACCATCCGTTCAAGTTTATCGAGATCGATAAAAACTAACTCCCCTCCCGGTCATGCTTCGAATCATACTCTCCAGACTACTGCAGACCCTCGTGGTGGTCTTTCTCTTGGTCACCTTCACTTTTTTCGCCATCCGAATGATGCCGGGAAATCCCTTTGCCGACGTGAAGGCCCTGACCGAAGAAAACAAAGCGGCCATGGAACGCCTTTACGGTCTCGACAAGCCACTCCACATCCAATACGCCAACTACTGGAAAAACGTCTTACTCGAGGGCGATTTCGGAGACTCGTTCTCAATGAAAGGCCGGAAGGTCTCCACCCTCATCTCCGAATCTTTCCCAATCTCCCTAAAACTCGGACTCCTCTCTCTCTTTTTAGCGATGAGCCTGGGAATCCCCCTCGGCATCATCGCCGCCCTCTTCCACAACAAATGGCAGGATTATACCGCCATGATTATCGCCATGGCCGGGATCTGTATCGTCACCTTCGTCCTAGGCCCGATTTTCCAGCTCTCATTTGCAAAACCACTCAGCTGGCTAAACGTTGCCGGCTGGAGCCGGCCCTCTGACGTCATCCTACCTGCCATCACCCTGTGCTTTGGAGTCGCCGCTTACCTTGCCCGCCTCACCAGAGGAGGCATGCTAGACATCCTGTCACAAGACTACATCCGCTCAGCCAAAGCAAAAGGAGTCTCCCAACTCAACATCATCACCAAACACGCCCTCCGGCCCGCCCTCGTCCCCGCAGTCACCTTCCTCGGACCAGCCTTCGCCGCGATCATCACCGGCTCCTTTGTTGTCGAAAGCATCTTCCTCATTCCCGGCATGGGTCAGTACTTCGTTCTGGGAATTCAAAACCAAGACTACACCCTGGTTCTCGGGCTTGTTCTTTTCTACGGCATTCTCATGGGCATCGCCAACTTGATGTCCGATCTCGCCCTGATCTTCATGGACCCCAAACTTCGTAATTCCTGATCACTATGAGCACTTCCGTAAAAGCTCTCCCTGCTGGTCTCAAAGACGTCGAAAAAGGTTCAAGCCTTTGGGCTGACGCCTACGTCCGCCTCAAGAAAAACAAACTCGCGATGCTCGGTGGGATAATTGTCATTTCTATCTTAATAACCTGCTTTGTGATCGCCCCCATCCTCTCCTGGATAGGATTCGATGGGAATGAGCAAGACCTAGCCAACAAGTTCGCCGGCCCCAGCACCAAAAACCTCCTCGGCACCGATCAACTCGGCCGCGACCTCCTCATGCGGGTTCTTCAGGGCGGACAGATTTCCCTTCTGGTTGCCATCATGGCCACCATGCTCACCGTTACCATCGGAGTGATCTATGGAGGCATTGCCGGTTATGTCGGCGGAAGAATTGGCAATGCCATGATGCGCATTGTCGATGGACTCCTCGCAATGCCCTTCCTCATCATCGTCATTCTTTTCAGAGAAGTGATCAGCGGTCAGGTGGATGAAATTGCCCGCTTCCTAATCGATGACTGGGGATGGAACGACAACGATGTCCTCCGCTTTGCCAACCTCATTCCCCTCACCTTCGCGATTGCCGGTTTCGGCTGGCTCTCCATGGGACGCATTGTGAGATCCTCGGCAGCTTCTTTGGCCCAACAGGAATTTGTCGAAGCGGCCCGCTCACTCGGCCTGAGTCATCGACGCATCCTTTTCCGTCATATTCTCCCGAACATGCTCGGACCGATCATCATCTACGCCACCCTCACCATCCCCAGTTTCATTCTCTACGAAGCTACCCTCTCCTACATCGGTCTGGGAATCGAACCGCCCAACTCATCCTGGGGAAAACTTATTCAAGAAGGCGCCAACTATCTCGAGACAAACATCACCGTTCTTGCCGTTCCGGCAGTTCTCTTTTCATTGACCCTCTTCGCCTTTAATTTCCTGGGCGACGGACTCCGCGACGCGCTCGACCCAAAGGCGTCCAAGGACTAATCTTCAAGGAGAAGAACGACCCAGAATCTCCTCGGCATGGGAAACGCTCACTGAACTGACTCGAGAAGGATCGCCCACCAAAGGGGCGCCCGGTTCTGCGGGCCATAGGACAAGATCGAGCCATGAAAGCGATTGGGATTTCATAATTCGGAATTGGTAGACTCGAGGTCGCGAACGCCAAACCTTCTGAACCAATCTTGTGAAACCACAAAAAAAGCGCCGCCCTTCTCTCAGGCGGCGCTTTAGGGAAATTATAATGACCGAAACTTAACCAATATGGGTGCTTCCCGCGAGGGTAGCGCCTTCCTCCATACTGAGAGTCTTGGTCGTAATGTCACCCTTGAGGTGTGACTTTCCTTTCAACTCGCAGCGGTCGGACTTGATCGTTCCTTCAACCTTTCCGTATAGCTTCACCTCGCCAGCCTTCACATCACCTTTGATGGTGGCATTCTCAGCAATAGTAACTTTCCCCTTCTCCGAGGTGATTTCTCCCTCGATCTTTCCATCGATGATCATGTCGTTTGTAAACCTGATCGATCCGGTGATCTCGATCCCTTGAGTAAGGACGTTCGTCGCATTTGCCATAACAAACATGACTCCAGCAGCTTTCCACTTGGCTGGCAATGCCATTTTTAGGAAAGCTTTTGACAAAATTGCATCCAGCAACGACCAATCCGGCGTGAGTTTTGCTAACCAGTTCGATTCCCTCATGGAAGCCCCCACTCCACTCGTGAGGCGCTTTCGGAAATTGCTGGAAGCTCGAAGCGACGGAGAACTGGAGAAAATGGCCCAACAGAGCCAAGTCCTTACCCGCCGCAACTTCGGCAAAACCATGCGACTCTTCGCCCCACTCTACCTCTCCAACGAGTGTGTAAATAACTGCCAATACTGCGGATTTTCCCGGGATAATCCAATTTTGAGAACCACTCTGAGTATTCCACAAGTCGTCGCGGAGGCCAAACACCTCCACGATCTCGGCTTCCGCAATATCCTCCTCGTAGCCGGGGAACACCCAAAATTCGTCTCAGACGGCTATCTTCAAGAATGCATCGATGCCCTGAAGGACCTCATCCCCACCATCGGGATTGAAGTAGGCCCCATGGAAGACGACCAATACGGCGAGCTTGTCGAACACGGCGCAGAAGGACTCATTGTTTATCAGGAAACCTATCACCAGGAAACCTACGAAGTCCTCCACACCGCCGGGCCCAAGAAAAAATTCCACTGGCGGCTCGATTGCCCCGAACGGGCCTACGCCGGAGGGTTTCGACGCATCGGCATCGGCGCACTCTTCGGCCTGGCCGATTGGAAATACGAAGCCATCGCCCTTGCGACCCATCTCGACTACCTCATGAAACATTGCTGGAAGGCCAGCTTCACCATCGCGTTCCCCCGCATGCGTCCCCACGCCGGCAATTATCAGTATACCCCCGATCCCGCACTCTCTCTCGATGATCGCAGCCTCGTCCAATTGATCACCGCCTTCCGCATGTGTTTCCCACAAGTAGGCATCGTCCTCTCCACCCGCGAGCCCGCCCTACTCCGCGATTCGCTCTTCCCACTTGGAGTGACCCACATTTCCGCCGGCTCCCAAACCGACCCGGGCGGCTACACTGGTGCCGGGACCGACGACCTTCATCTCACCGTCAAAGGCCGTCGCGTCGAACTCGACGAACCGGCCTCCTGTGACCGCGCCACCGGGCAATTTGAAATCGACGACAAGCGCCCAGTGTCCGACATTTCCCACCTTCTTCAACAACAAGGCTTCGACCCTATCTGGAAAGATTGGGATTCAGCCATCCTGACACCATGATCACCCTCACTATCAACGGAGAACAGCAAAAGGCCGAAAAAAGACTCTCCCTCAGGTCACTTTTGATCAACTTGGGTCTGGGCGAAAAACCTGTTGTTGTTGAACTCAATCGTCATGCTCTCTCTCCCTCCGAATTCGAAGAGAAAATCCTCAACGAGGGCGACGAGCTCGAAATTATCACCATCGCGGCTGGCGGATAAGAAAATCACTTCCTTCTCGATCGCCGATCAGGAGAACTCTGGCCTGGGCATTAATGAAACACCTCCTCCTGCCTTTCTGCACCTTTCCTCCCCTCCCAACCCTGGACCTTCCCAAGCCCCGCGACCAGCACTACGACTTCTCGCCAAGGACACTCTGCACCACGAACCGTGTCAAAATCACCTGTTCTCGAATGCCGAAGCCTCTCAAAACATCAGTTCCCGGACCACCAAAAGATCCACCGCATATTTCTCGCCATCTAAATTCAAGTCTCTAGCGTCCCTCTATTCGAATCCGAATCTCTCCATGAAGATCGCTCTCATATTTCTCAGCACCCTCCTCTATTCTCTGGCTCATCCCATCGAGTTTCACAACGATCCATTTCGCCAATTGGAGGAAGTTTGGCCCACTCCGACCGAAAACAGAATCGCCTCCGGAGCACCCGGCCCCAAATACTGGCAGCAACGGGCCGACTACGACATCAAGATCCAGCTCGACGAAAAAAAGAACAAGCTCACCGGTTCCGCCCAAATCGTTTATCACAACAAGTCTCCGCACACCCTCGAATACCTCTGGATGCAACTGGATCGGAATAAATTCACACCAGGCTCTCTCGGTCACCAATCGTCAATCGCTCCCAAGTTAGGTAAACTTTCCTACGACAGCCTCGAAAGCCTTCTTCTCAAGGAGAAATTCGACGGACAATTCCATATCACCGACCTCGTCGACAAAACCGGAGCCGAACTCAACAAACGCATCGTGGATACCATGATGCGCGTCGATCTTCCCAAAGCCCTGAAGCCAAATCAAAGCTTCACCTTTAAAATCGCCTGGCACTACACCCTCACCGATTCCCGTACCACCTCGGGACGAAGCAATTTCGAGAAATTTGAAAATGGCGGGAAAATCTACGAGGTCGCCCAATGGTTCCCGCGGATGTGTGCCTATACCGACGTCCGGGGATGGCAAAATAAAGCCTTTCAGGGGCGCGGCGAATTTGCGCTGGAGTTCGGTAATTATCGCGTCGCCATCACCGCTCCGGCCGATCACATCGTAGCCTCGACCGGTGAACTAAAAAATCAAAAGGACTGTCTCGAACCCGCATGGATCGAGAGACTTAACAAAGCCAAAACATCCAAGAAGCCGGTACTCATCGTTACTCCTGAAGAAGCCAAGAATAACGAAGAAAAAGGCACCCGAAAAACCAAGACTTGGATTTTCGAAGCCAAAAACGTGCGCGACTTTGCCTGGGCCAGCTCCCGAAAATTCATCTGGGATGCCATTCATCACAAACTCCCCAACAGCAAAAAGAAGGTCTGGGCCATGTCCTACTACCCGAACGAGGGGAATCCGCTGTGGGAGCAATACTCAACCCACTCCATCGTTCACACTCTCAATGTCTATTCGAAATACACATTCGACTACCCATACCCTGTTGCCATCTCCGTCAACGGACCGGTCTATGGCATGGAATATCCCATGATCTGTTTCAACGGTCCGCGCCCGGAAAAAGACGGAACCTACCCGGAAAACACCAAGCATCGCTTAATCTCGGTGATCATTCACGAAGTCGGGCACAATTGGTTCCCCATGATTGTAAACTCCGACGAACGCCAATGGACCTGGATGGACGAAGGACTCAACTCCTTCCTGCAAATTGTCGCCGAGCAAGAATGGCAAACCCACTACCCATCTTCCCGGCCAGGCGGAATTGTGGGATACATGAGTAGCCCGAACCAACGACCGATCATGACTAATTCTGAGTCGATTCTTCAATTCGGAGCCAATGCCTACACCAAACCAGCCATCGGCTTGAACATTCTTCGTGAAACCATCATGGGCCGCCAACTCTTCGACGATGCCTTTCAAAAATACAGCCGCCGCTGGATGTTCAAGAGCCCCGAACCGTCGGACTTCTTCCGAACCATGGAAGACGCCTCGGGGATGGACCTCGACTGGTTCTGGCGCACCTGGTTTTACACCACCGATCACGTCGATATGGCGGTGACGGGACTCACCCAGCATGTGGTCGACACCGGAGATCCTGATAAAAAAGCCAATCAGCAAAAGAAAGAACATCGAGAGGCCCGCAAGGCCAATATTACCACCGAAAAAAACCGGGACATCCCCAAGTATGTCGACGAGAACGACCTCTTCGATTTCTACGACAAGTATAAGAAATTCAAGGTGGGCGAAAAGGACCGCGAAAAATTCCACGACCAAATCGAAAACCTCAAACCTGATGAGCGTTCGCTTTTGAAAACGAACAAGCGCTTCACGATCGTCAATTTTGAAAACAAAGGAGGGGTCATCATGCCCCTTCTCGTCGAACTCCACTTCGAGGGCGGGGGAAAGGAACTCCGGACCGTCCCTGCAGAAATCTGGAAAAAGAACCACAAAGAGGTCTCAAAACTTTTTGTGACCAAA
>NHEN01000048.1 GCA_002172625.1 Verrucomicrobiaceae bacterium TMED86
GAAGACCTCGATCCCACCTTCGACGAGCGCCTCAAAAAAACCTACCAATCTGCGACCGCCCGCAGCCTTTGGGCCGGAAAATATGCCGGCTCCAATCACCACGAATACTGGGCCGAAGCCGTGCAATCTTGGTTCGGCACCAACCGGGTCAATGATCACGATCATAATCACGTCAACACACGCGCCGAGCTTGTCGACTACGACCCCGCCGTCGCCAAGCTCTGCCAGGAAGTGTTCGGCGACAACAACTGGCGCTACATCCGTGCCGACCATCCTTCACGCGCTCACGAACCACACCTGAAAAATCTCGACCGCACCAAGCTCAGCTCCTTCCGCTGGACCAAGAAAGAGCAAGCGGCTTACGAGGAACACACGCGGAAGAAAAAAAAGTAACTCGCAATCATAGGGGAGCCTTTCCCATACTCCCGCCATGATTCGAAGCATCCTCGTTTTTCTTGCCAGCCTTCTTCTCGCTCAGGCCCAAAAGCCCAACATCCTTGTCATCATTGTCGATGACTTGGGCTACGGCGATCTCTCCTCATACGGAGCTACAGACCTTAAGAGTCCCCACATCGACAAGCTCATCTCCCAGGGCCTTCGCTTCAACAATTGCTATGCGAACTGCCCGGTCTGCTCACCCACCCGCGCTGCGCTCCTGACGGGACGCTACCAGGAGCTCGTCGGCGTTCCCGGGGTCATCCGCACCAAACCCGAGGATAACTGGGGCTATCTTGCCCCTTCCGCCATTACGCTGCCCCAAGCTCTCAAGCCTCTCGGATACCACACCGCCGCCATCGGAAAATGGCACCTCGGGCTCGATGACGAAGCCCACCCCAACACCCGCGGTTTCGATCACTTCCACGGCTTCCTCGGCGACATGATGGACGACTACTACCAGCACCGCCGTCACGGACAACACTACATGCGCCTCAATAAAGAAAAGGTGAATCCCAAAGGCCACGCCACTGACATTTTTACCGACTGGACCAAGGACTACCTCGCCTCCCGCAAGGATGCCAAAGACCCTTTCTTCCTCTACCTGGCCTACAACGCGCCCCACACCCCGATCCAACCTCCCAAAGATTGGTTTGAAAAAGTGAAGGCCCGTGAAAATGGCATCACTGCCAGACGCGCCAAACTCGTCGCGCTCATCGAGCACCTCGACCACGGTATCGGACAGGTCATCGATTCCCTCAAGGCCAACGGCCAGTGGGAAAACACCCTCACCATCTTCGTCTCCGACAACGGCGGCCAACTCAACGTCGGCGGCAACTGCGGGAACCTTCGCGGCGGCAAACAAGACATGTATGAAGGCGGCCTCAAAGTCCCCGCCTGTGCCGTCTGGCCCGGCGTCATCGAAGCAGGGAAAGCGAGTGAATTTCCCTTCCTCACCATGGACCTTTTCCCCACCACCATCGAAGCCGCCGGTGGGAAATCACCCGGTGGCATCGAAGGAAAATCCATTCTCCCTCTCCTCAAGACCGGAACGCAAAAAGCCTTCGAACGTGACGTCTTCTTCACCCGGCGCGAAGGCAATCAGAAATACATGGGCGACTCTTCTTGGGCCATGCGACGCGGGCCCTGGAAGCTCCTCAAGAACGTCCCCGACGGACCATGGGAACTTTATAATCTCGACGGCGATCCCCTCGAGGCCACCGACCTTCGCAAAAAGAATCCCCAAAAATTCAACGAACTCTCCAAGGCGATGCGCGCCCAAATCCAACGCGGTGGCTCCGTCCCCTGGCAGCGCCCTGAATAATAAAAAAGAGCATGTGGCTGAATCAACCACATGCTCTTGGAATAAAGATCAGAGGATCTAGCGACGGCGTCTGAAGACCGGTAAAAGGCCCAGCATTGCCAACATCGCAGAACTTGGCTCCGGAATGAACGTGCCATCGAATTGGATCTCCGCAAACTGCATGAGTCCATCGCCGCCATTTCCAACCACATCAAAGCGATACGAAGTGAAGGCTGTTGCGTTTGCGACCGCCTCGGAATCATAAGCAGCTCCCCGGCCACCTGGCGGGTTGAGGGTTCCGCCCTGAATCCGGACCCAATTCTCATTGCTGCCATCACTGTTCTGAGCACTCGTAATGGCATCGTTTGTGCCGTAGAGAACGTAAGCGTTTGGGTCTCTTCCCGGCGCATCGTTTCCTGTCGTCATGGTAAACGCGGAAATAATCGAAGCTCCTCCGCTAGGCGTTACAATGAAGCCGGTGTTTACTCCACCGAAATTCAGATACTTTGTTCCGCTATTCCCATCAATCCCAAATCCTGGAGCCTCTCCTGCCGGAAAGCTACTCGAAGCGCCAGTATCGGTATCAAAGGCAATAATCGAATCAGCAGCTCCCAAAATCGAACCTCCTGTTCCACCCAATCCCGAAAAGAGTTGGAACTCGTCAAGCTGTGACGAATTTGCACCTCCGGAATTTTTGACGTTATCAAAGGTAACGCGGTAAGAAGAATACGCTGTCCCATTTGCAAAATCAATGGGTGCACTTGTCGTCAAACGGGAATCCGGCAAATTAGCGTTGAAGCTGGAAATTAGCGACCAATTCTCATTGTTTCCCGTTCCGTTATCAATGCTTGAGATGGGATCATTGGTTCCATAGATCGAGACATTCGAGGGATCACGCTCCGGCGAATCATTGGCAGTCCTAAAGACCGCACTCTGGGCGACTGAACTTCCTGATCCCGGTGTCACGATGAACCCCGAATTATCTTTACCGAAATTGAGATACTTAGTGTTGGTTTGTCCATCGAGCAGCTTCGATGGGGACTCCGGTCCAGGGTAATTACTTTCGGAGCCGAATCCAATTCCGATGATAAAGTCACCGGGTGTCAGTAGGTTCGCTCCATGTGCTGCACCGCAAGAGACAAGAAGTGCAGTTAAAGAATATTTTAGTTTCATGGTGTTATTTAGGGATTTCAGGGTCTTAGGGGGGAAGGGACGTGGAGAAAACCCGATCCAGATCGAAAAAACAACCTAAAAATGAACTATTTCTCTCTCCGACTTTATCCTCAAGGTCTTTACGAGATAAAGCTCGGATGATTCTCCGTCTCGGTCCACCTAATCCGACTCATTTCATGAGATCTTTCAAACTAGCCATTCCGGTCCTCCCACTCGGCACCACCTCACCTAAAAATATCACTCTAAAGACTGATGGATAGATTGTTAAGCCTTAAAAAGGCAATGATTCGCAGGGTCGAGATTCTCTCTCTTGTTTTTCTGGATCAGTTCAGTGTCACTTGGACTCTCAAAAATCTTTTTAATGAGGTGGCCGTTTGAGTATCACGATAGGTCACGATTTCCATACCATCGCCCTGATCGATCACTGTCAGGGCCACACCGGAATCCGACCAGTCAAGGAGATCACTTGAGAATTGTGCCAGCGCCGTGAGCCCGCCAAGATCACGACGGCGTTGAAAGGTAATCGTTAAATAGTCACCCGGCACGGGCACGCCGGAAGAGTAATTTGTCAGCGTGGCGCCGGGAAGAACCTCCAATGACGCCACCAGCGGGTCTCCGACGAGAGCCAGTTCGATGGCGTTCTCAATCCCGTCTCCATCCGGGTCAGCGGCGGGTCCGGAGATCAGATCGTCAGCCAACTGAGCCGGAGAAAAGTGAAGCAGGGTCCATTCCTGATAAACGTCCTCGGTAACAACTCCGGGTGTTCCCTGCCCTGCGACACTTGATCGCCAGGAAAGCGGAAGACCATTATCCGGCGAAGTTGACGGATCCCGTAACACAAGCGACTGCCCCGAACCATCGGCCAGCGAAGGCCAACCCAGCGCGGTATCGTCATCATAATCAAAAGATTGAATCACCGCTCCCCCAACTGCCGTGATCGTGATTGTTTCCCCTCCATTCGAAAGCCTGCTTCCTCCATCGGGGTCATTGACATCTCCCCACTCTCCCACAATCGGCAAACCACTTCCAAACCTCTCTTCAAAAGCCGCGATATTTCGTACAACGAGCGCTGCCTCTCCTGCGGCCAAGGGGAAGACGGGGAAGACAAAATCGAAGGCGTCGGAAATCACTACCCCTGAAAGATCAATCGCTTGATTCGAAATATTCTGCACTTCGATGAACTCGAAATTACTCTCACTGGTAATGCCCGCAGCCTGTTCACTCGCCGTGACATCAGCCGGATGATACATGATTTCAGACACCACCAAATTGGCCGCGCTTGCAGGGACTCCCACGACAAAAGTCGATTGCACCGGTCCACTCCAGTCACTGCCTAAACGAGCACGCGCGACGATTGTTCTCGTTTGAGGAATGGCAATACTACCCGCGGTAATCGTGGCCGATCCGCTGACCGCCCCACCAGGAAGCCTCGGGTCACTTCCGTCGATCGTATAATAAATCGTCCCTTCCTGGGCCTGCGCCACCACGGTGGCATTGGCCGCCACCGTTCCACTCGCCTGCAAAACCGGAGGATTGGTGAACTGGGTATCCATCCAGTCTGCCCGTTGCGTCACCCAGTTTTTCAAGTGATCCACCTCTCCAGCCCAACCACCGAGACCCGTCAATGGCCCGCCGTTCGGAGCGACTGCCGGCCACTTCGCGGCGTTGCGCGGCTGGGATTCCGTAACCTGCGCGGCCAGACCATCGAGGCGACCGGTCAACGCGGAATTGGCAAATTGCCCCGTTCGCAGATCCTGCCAGCGGTCAATCCACTGCTGCAGGAAATCTTCATCATCAAACAAGCGCCCCCAATAATCGTAATCAAAAAACTCAGCTCGATCCGGGGGAGGATTCCAGCCAATCGGATTCGACGAGCGACTATCGGAGTCGCATCCCATCGTACGGTCAAAATCCCAAATCGGACCAAAGGCCAACTTACCATTCCTCGGCTTAGTGAGATAAGTGCTCAATCGCAAGGCGTCAGGATCTTTGGTCAAGACGTTGAGAATATGAAAATCAATCGTCGCTTCCACATCGAGCCAGGCCCGGTAGCCCACCGACAGATCTTTATAATTCGCGCCATACAAGGCCGCCTCCATGTCGTCGATGTAGCCCTTGATGTAGCTCGCCTGCTCGGGGAGAAGATTCTGCTCCTTGGGATAGACATAAGTATACCATGGTTGGGGAGAACCGTTCGGCGGATCAAAGGGATGACCCAGCGCACTTCGAAATCCCTGATCTCCGGAATCCCGCCGGTCGATACTGAGAATGTAGCCACCCGTCACGTCTTCATCGGCGGTGTCATTCTTATCAAGCCGATCAATCTCGACGCGATCCTTGCCTCGAGAAATCCGCTCCTGCAACACATACACTCCCTGGTAATCACCCGTCCCCACACTCCCGCTGGTATTGAGATAGACCTCCACCAGCTTTCCCTTCGAAGCATAAGCCCCGATGTCATTACTGAGATCATGAATAAAGGGAATGCGAATTAGAGAGCGATCGAAACGATACGGCGCAAAAAGAATCCACTCATCGTGATCAGACATCCCGAGCAAGTTCACGCTCTTGTCCTCCTCACTGTCATCCCGCCAAAACTCGACACGATAATTTCCCTTGGGGTCGTTGAGAGTCGAGGATCCCCGGCGCTTGATCCCAGCCCGATTCGCTTTTGTTGGCAAATCCGCAAGGCTTGTCCGCCCGGTGATTTCATCGGGCTCGTAAAGGGTCAAGTAGGCGCTCTGCAACTCCGAGCCGTTCGGCACACTGCCGCCTCCAAAGTTCTCCAACACCACAATCGGCAAATCTGAAGTTTGGTTGATCGCCGTGGAAGTGAATTTCACATAAGCCTCCGCCTTCACTTTTCCCGGCGCAAATCCGGACTCATAAGTCCGCGCACGAACCAAAGCCGAAGCACTCAAACTAATCGCAGAACTATACAAAGAAGAGCTCGGTCCGGGAAGAGAACCATCCGTGGTGTAACGAATATCAGCTGACGGCGAGGAAGTCGACAGGCTCACTGAAATGGAACCTGTAAATGATTGCGGAGGAGTATCGAAAACCACGTCCGGCCCCAGCGCTCCGGGTGAGGTGTCATTCACCGCCCCGGGAGTCGGTCCGACGAAGAAATCGTATCCTCCGCCCACCTGACCATACGAAACATCTTCGGTCTGGGCAGGATAAGCCGGACTAAATTCCTCCACGATTGTTGTGCCATCGTTTTCCAACAGGGCCAAATACTCTCCCCCGCGCGCCAAACTAAAATTGGCATGAAAGGGCTCCGCCGCACGGTTTTTACCCGAAGCAAAAATCACCAGATATCCATCCGGCCCGATGATGCTACCGGCCGGAATCTGCCACTTCGCGACCTTCGTCACATCATCGGTCAAAAAGTATCCGCCCGGATCAATCGCGAAGGGATTAGGGTTAAACAACTCAATCCAATCCGAGGCGTCGCCATCCTCATCGCAAAGTACTCCGTCCCGCGTTGGGTCGGCCGAAAATTCGTTGATCTCGGGCGGAAGAACCGAGCTCCCCACATACACCGTGATCAGGGCCGAGGCCGGGCCGAAGCCATTGCTCCCGATGATTTCATAGGTCGTTGTTACCGCCGGTGAAACACTCAGCGTACTCGTGGCCGATACCGGTGAACCATTCAGGGTCACCGAACTCGCTCCCGTTGTTTCCCAATCCAACAAAGCGCTTTGGCCATTCTGCAATCCGACCGCTTCATCCGAAGTCACGCCGCCAGCTGTCACCGAAAATGTGATTACCGGAGTATCGGGAATTTGATTGAGATCTATATTGGCCAAATATGCCCGACGATTCGTCGTCACCGACTGGTCCGCATTACTGCGATCATCGATCAAGGTCCACGTCGTACCATTTGCGCTTCCCTCCAAAGTCCAGCGAATTGGATCCCGTTCCGTGGCATCATTCGCAGTGGCCCATCGATAGTTGTCAATCGTGATCGGCGAACCATAGTTCAGCACGAGAGGGTTTTGATTGAAGTCCAACCACTTGGTTGACCTTAACCCGTCGACCGCCCTCTCCGGCCCCTCATTTCCCGGATTGTTTCCTCCGGGATTGCTCGCGGTCGCCCCATTAATTCTGGTGCCACCATTATACAGCTGCAATTCCGACAATTGCACACTATTGGCCGACGCTCCGTTACGCAGCTTCGTCGGCGTATACCGAAAATACTGATAAGTGGCACTTCCAGCCACCGCGACTTCCAAGGATACAAGCGTTGTGATTAATACACCAAAAATTCTTCGTAGCCTGTCCCCAACTCTCATCGCCTATTATTAAAAAATTCAATTTCCTAATTCGACTTCACAAATCGAAAGAAGCCTTTCGCGCTTGCCGGTAAGTCAGCAATGTCCACGATATACGGATTATTCTCATCGGGGTCGACTGAATCATCCACCTCATAGGTCCAATCAACCAGATCAGTGGAAAACTGAAGAAGGTGAGGCGATCCCCCGGCCCCGGTCCAATCTAATTGAATCTGCGTCCCATTGGGAAGAAGTGTCAGTTTTTGAACTTCTAGGGGCAATTGATTTAGAGTCGGGTCACAATCAAACTGAAACTCGGAAAATTGTAGTGAGTTCTGTGAGGTATCTTTAATCGAGCGGCAGATCCATTTATAGGAGGTAAACGCATCATTATTGTCGAAAATCACCTGACTTCCGGCGATTTCACGATCAGCAGGAAGGGCTAGGGTTCCGGTAGCAATTAAAGTCCAATCCTCTCTCCCCAGTCCGGATTGGTGCGCCACTGTAATCACCGCGTCATTGGTTCCGAAAAGCTCCCAGTTCACCGGGTCCCGCCCCTCAGCATCATTCGCAGTGGATAAAGTGAACGCTCTCACTACTGATGACCCCGCCGAGGGAGTCACAATGAATCCGGTGTTCTCTTTTCCAAAGTTCAGATACTTCGTCGCAGTCGAGCCATCGAGGAGATTCTCTACTCCTTCAAATTCAGGCGACGAACTTTCCGAGTTTTCAAAGTTCGGTTCCTGTTGCTGAATCGCCAAAATTGGAGAGCCGGGAACCAGAAAGGAACTCCCAGAGGCATCGAGGGATTGATAAAAATTCACATCAGCAATCTGCATCGAATTTCCCACCCCTTTGGTGTCCCCAAAAATCACCTTATAGGAAGTGTAGGCGACCGTAATATTCAGCGAAATAACCTCACTCACGGTAAACCGATTATCTGAAAGAGCTAAATTTTCGGAGGCCAAAAGAGTCCAGGATTCTGCCTGTCCCAAACTATTATCCACACTGAGAATGGGCTCATTTGTTCCGTATACCTCAATTGTTGTTGGATCTCTCTCGAACGAGTCATTAGCCGTTGTAAGATCCAGACTTCCCAAGGTCGCGGCTCCCCCTGACGGCGTCACAATGAATCCCGACCTCACTCTTCCAAAGTTGAGATATTTGGTAGCTGAATTCCCATCCAGAACATTCTCCGGTCCTTCGTTGCCTGGGTAATTACTATTCGAACCTGTAACCTCTCCGACGGGAATGATGGGATCTCCAGCCACCAGCAAAGGCTCGGCGGCTCCGAGAGGATAAATGAAGGAGCAGACCAGGAACTTTAAGGCCACTAAATGAACAAACGGTTTTTTAGACATAATAAAGCGAGGAAATGGGGAGTGGCTTTTAAACTAAAATATCCTTCTCAAAAGGATAAATTTCAAGGAGTTATCCTGCCAAAACCTAAAAACTGACTGCTCATAAGCATCTTACAATAGAATGCTAGTGAATCAACCGCGCGCGCCAATTATCTCTCCGCTCATGTTATTCAGAGAGCTCCTGCTTGCCGCGAAACGCACAATATTCTACTACGCAGCTGATTAGAGGCTTTCATCGGGAGGCTCGACCAATTCAAAAGACCTCCTATGCTCCCCAAGGGTCCATGAGAATTCACTCAACAAGTTTTTCAAAATCCGCGGTTAGCCTCGAAACCGCCCCTCGCTCTCCACTCCCTGAGTTCGCTTTCATTGGTCGATCCAATGTCGGAAAGTCCTCGCTAATTAACATGCTCACCAACAAATCCGGTCTCGCCCGGGTTTCCAAAACGCCCGGCCGCACCCGCGAGATCAACTTCTTTAAAGTCAACGAGGCCTGGGGACTCGTCGATCTTCCCGGCTACGGCTACGCCAAGGTGTCCAAGGAGCTGCGGGATCAGTTCAACGAATTCGTTTCGGAATACCTCCTCGAACGCGAAAACCTCTGCGGCACTTTCGTCCTCATCGACTCCCGCCATACTCCGCAAAAAATCGACCTGCAATTCGTCGGCTGGCTCATTGAAAACCAGGTCCCCTTCGCCCTCATCTTCACCAAGGCCGACAAGATCAAACCCCGTGCCGTTGAAAAACACATCAAGCTCTTTAAGGAAGCCCTCGCCGAATTCAGCGACGGTGAGCCTACCGTCTTTACGACCTCCGACAAAACCCGCGAGGGCCGAAAAGAAGTCCTCGGCTTCATCGAAACCGCCATGGAGCAATCCCAAAACTTCTAACCAGTCGAACATCATGATTAAACTCCTCACCTCCCTCTTCCTCATCGGCGCCGCTACTGCCAAGACGCCCAATGTCCTTCTCATTTGTATCGACGATCTCCGTCCCGAACTCAACTGCTACGGCGTCGACTACATCAAGTCACCCCACATCGATACCCTCGCCGCGAAAGGCCGCATCTTTTCCCGCCACTATGTGCAAGCCCCAACCTGTGGAGCTTCCCGCTATACTCTCCTCACCGGCCAATATGGCCCCGGCGGAAATGGTGCCCTTTTCGCCCGTGCCAAAAACATCAAGCACCCTTCGCTTCCGGCCCACTTCCGCAAGAACGGTTACACCACCGTCTCCGTTGGAAAAGTTTCCCACCACCCCGGCGGACGCGGCGGATCAAATTGGGACGACAATACCAAAATCGAAATGCCCGAATCCTGGGACCGCCATCTCCTCCCCGCCGGCAAGTGGCAACACCCACGCGGCTGGATGCACGGACTCGCCAATGGCGAGATCCGCAAGAACGCCAAAGATATGGATCTCTTTCAGGCCCTCGAAGGAGGCGACGAAATTTATCCCGACGGCATCGCCGTTGACGAAACCCTGAAGCAACTCGACCTCGTTGCCGCTGACAAAAAACCCTTCTTCCTCGCCACCGGAATCCTTCGTCCTCATCTCCCCTTCGGTGCTCCCGCGAAATACCTCGAGCCCTACAAAAACGCCAAACTTCCCAAAACTCCCCACCCTAAAAAGCCGGAAGGCAAAACCACCTGGCACGGTTCCGGTGAGTTCATGAAGTACAACCGCTGGGGCAAAAACCCCAACACTGACGCCGCCTTCGCGCTCGAGGTTCGCAAGCACTACGCCGCTTGCGTGACTTATGCGGACGCCCAGGTCGGACGCATCATCAAAAAGCTCACCGACCTCAATCTTGCCAAAGACACCATCATCGTCGTTTGGGGGGACCACGGCTGGCACCTCGGCGAACACGCCATCTGGGGCAAGCATGCCCTCTTCGAAGAATCCCTTCGCTCTCCCCTCATCATCGTCGCACCCGAAGTCGAGAAGCCCGGCGACATCAGCCCCTCCATTGTCGAAACCATCGACCTCTTCCCCACCCTCTGCGACCTTTCCGGCCTCGAAAAACCCGACTACCTCCACGGAGCCTCCCTCCTTCCCCAACTCAAAGATCCCTTCGCCGAATCCAAAGGCTACGCCATTTCCTATCACGGCAAAGGAAGAACCATCCGCACCAAAACCCATCGCCTAATTGCCCACACCAAAGGCCACCTCGAACTCTACGACCATATTTCTGCCGAAGGTGAAACCAAGAACGTCGCCGAAACCGACAAGGAAACCGCTCAGGCCCTCCTCGCAAAACTTCGTTCCAAGAACACGAAGTAATCAAGAAATTGAGCCTTGAGCATGGTAGAAAAGGATTCCTAGTATCTCGGGAGTGAGACTTCTTTCTTTCCTCCTTCCGGCGATCTGTCTTCTGCCTTTGCTTTCATCCGGGACGATCATCGTGGCCCACCGGGGAGCTTCAGCCGATGCCCCGGAAAACACCATGGCCGCCTTCAACGAGGCCTGGCATCAGGGTGCCGATGCCATCGAAGGCGATTTTCGACTGACCAAAGATGGGCAGATCATCGCAATGCACGATGGTGACACCGGGCGCACAAGCGGGCAGAAACTCGTCGTATCAAAAACCGATTGGTCCACGCTCAAGAAACTCGATGCCGGATCATGGAAGGGAGCGAAGTGGAAAGGTGAAAAGATCCCACTCCTCTCCGAGATCCTCGCCAGCATGCCTCAGGGAAAAGGGATTTTCATCGAAATCAAATGCGGTCCGGAGATTGTTCAAAAGCTATCCGAGGTAATCACTCAATCAAAGATTCCCCGGAAACTCATCACCATCATTTCCTTCAACAAAGAAGTCGTTCGAGCCATCAAGAAACACGACCCGAAGCTCACCGCGAATTGGCTCTCAGATCTCAAACCAAAGAAAGGCGAGAACATTTCATCAAAGCTCGCCGAGACCATTCAGACCTTGCAGGACATCAAAGCCGATGGCCTCGGAGCCAAAGCTGTCGATTCGCTCGCCGCCAAATTAGGGAGCACTCTGAAACAACACGGACTCGGCTTCCATGTCTGGACCGTCGATGCCGCGGCCCAGGGGCGACACTTTGTTAAGGCCGGGGTACATTCCGTCACCACCAACAAACCCGCCAAGATGCGGGAGTTTCTGAAGGACCAATAAATTCTCCGGTTGACGGGAAAAAATCGTGTTCTAATTTTTCGCCTCAATGATTCATTACGTTCACAAACCAAAGCGATGCGCCCGGTGACAGTTTCCCCGGACGGCGGTCGCCGTTCAATAACGTCACTTGAATCATCAATTCTCCGACTCAGCGATTTCCAGCTGATCGACGCTCTTGCACTCGAGCAACTCCTCGAGAGCTCTCATGAGCAGTGCCAACTCATTGAGGCACACTTCAGCTCCGCTGATCACCCTCTCGCGGGAAACGACCAGCGCTCTCCCCACCTTCCGGGCGCGCTTCAAATGCACCCCTCCTACCTGGAAGCAGGCACTGATCGCTCGAAATACTATCCCAACTACGATCACCCATCGGACGGAAACCTCCTCCCCGACCACGAGCTCACTCTCGCTCTGGAGAACGTCGGTATTTTTCCCGACACCCTCGTCGTCGTTTACGGAACCGATCCCGATGGCTCGATGGCTGCCGCCAGACTGACCTGGGCTTTGCTCTATGCCGGAGTCCAACGAGTCCGGTTTCTCGATGGCGGGATTCGTTCCTGGATCACTCATGGTAATGAAACTTCCCCGCTCATCGAGATCGCCGGAACGACTCCCAATCCCCTCCAAAGCCCGTCTGCCGAATGGCAGATTCGATCCGAATTCCTCGCCACGACAGACGAAGTTTCCCGACTCAATTCCTCCCATGGCAAACTGATTGATGTTCGGCGAAGAGACGAATGGGATGGCACCAATCCCAATCAATATTCCTTCTTCTCCAAAGCAGGTCACATTCCCAGCGCCGAGTATCAGGGCGACTGGAAAAACCTCGTTGATCAAAACTCGGACAAGATCGGTCCACTACTGGATTCGGTCGCGCAACGATGGCGCGATCAAGGAATTCTCGATGCTAATGTTGCAAGCGGAAAGAGGTCCCTGATTTTCTACTGCGGCACCGGCTGGCGATCCAGCATCGCCTTCCTTGTCGCACTCTCACTCGGACTCCGCGCGAAGAACTACGACGACGGATTCTACGGCTGGTCCTGGGATGAAGAAAACGAGATCGTCTATGGCGAAACGACTCGAGCCTTACGCTAGAAGATCCTCGATCACCTCACCATGGACGTCGGTGAGGCGGAAGTCCCTACCGCTATAGCGGTAGGTCAGGGCCTCATGATCGAAGCCCAGCAAATGAAGCATCGTGGCATGGAGGTCGTGCACGTGAACTTTATCCGTCGCTGCCGCAAAGCCAAAATCGTCGGTCGAACCATGCACGTGGCCACCCTTCACCCCGCCGCCTGCCATCCAGGTGGTGAAGCCGTAGTGATTATGGTCGCGGCCATTAATTTTCCCGGCATTCGTCCCCTTTTTGGGCATCTCGACCACGGGCGTCCGGCCAAATTCTCCGCCCCAGAGAACGAGAGTTTCATCGAGCATCCCGCGCATTTTTAAATCCGTAATGAGAGCCGCAATAGCCTGGTCACATTGCCCGGCCAACTTACGGTGGTTTACTTCCAGATCGTCATGGTTGTCCCACGGCTGACCCGCGCCATGCCAGACTTGCACGAAACGCACGCCACGCTCGACCAGCCTCCGCGTGATCAACATCTGCCGGCCTTGCAAGGTATCACCATACATCTCGCGAATGTATTTGGGCTCTTTTGAAACATCAAAGGCGTCGGTCGCTTCGAGTTGCATGCGGTAGGCCAATTCGAAACTCTCCAGCCGCGCTTCCAGCTCCTGATCGCGACCGCGTTCTTCGGCATGCTTCTCGTTGAGCTGGCGGAGAAAATCCAACTGCTCGCGCTGCTTGCTGCGCTCGAGATGCTTCGGCACAATGTGCTCGATCAACTTCTTCGGATCCTTGTTCTTGGAGTCAACATAGTTCCCTTGATAAGCCGCCGGAAGAAAACCCGACTGCCAGTTTTGGGTCCGGGAAATTGGATAACCTCCCGGACACATTGAGACGAAGCCAGGCAGATTTTGGTTCTCTGTTCCGAGGCCGTAAGTCACCCACGATCCCACACTCGGACGCGGTAAGCGCGAGTCTCCGCAATTCATTAAGAGCAACGAGGGTTCGTGATTGGGAACTTCGGCCCGCATCGAACGAATGACACACAACTCATCGGCACAAGACTCACCAACTTTGGAAAAAATCTCGGAGACTTCGAGGCCGCTTTCACCGTATCTCTTGAAGGAGAAGGGCGACTTCATTGCCATCCCGGTAGGACGCTCGGTCTTCAATTCCAGCGGAATTTTCTTCCCGTCATACTTCGTCAGCTCCGGCTTGGGATCGAAAGTATCCACCTGCGATGGTCCCCCGTTCATGAAGAGATGAATCACGGCCTTCGCCTTTCCTCGCTTCTGCGGCATTTTGGGAGAAAGCGGACTGGTTGCCCCCGACGCCACCGCACTGGGAAGCCCGCCCATCGCGAGCGCCCCCATGCCCATCCCGTAGCGGGAAAGAAATTCGCGCCGGGTGCCAATGTAGCCGCCGTGGCCTTGTTCGTGATGCTTCATCTCAATCGACAAAAAAGAATTCGTTGCTCAACAATAACACCTGAGCGAGTTGTGCCAACGGCTTAAGTCCCAAGCCGCCAAATTCATCCTTCGCATTGGCTACTTCGCCACGTGCATCAGAAAGCCGGGGAGCCCAGTTGAAGGAATCATGACTTTGCTCACCCCGACTATCGACGACAAACCAAACGTGCTCGCCTACTTTCACCTTCACTCCGGTGAGCCTTGTCGCCGACTCCTTGCCCTGGTCAACAGGCCATTCACCGAGCACGGTGCCATCCGAACGCATCACGCGTCCTCTCACTCCGTTGCCATTGGGGGTGGGAACTTTCAACACTCCCTCAATCGTAAGCTCGCCATCTTCCATTGCCTTCCAGCTCAAGACAGCTGACTTATCGAGCTCCGGATGCCCTCCGGCGGCATTCCACATCAGCCAACCCAGTCTGGGGTCGGGCATCTCAGGCCCTCCGGCCCATCGTCCATCCTTATAGAGTGGCAGGCTTTTAAGCTCCAAAGAATCCTTGGTGAGATATCCATAATCCCACGCACCGGCGGTGCGATGAGTCGCAGCACTTTTCAACCAAGTCATCGTGGCGGATAGTTCTACTTTGCTGGCCCGGCGATGTAATATTCGCTGGTAAACTTGTTGCACACTTTCCGGAGAAACGGTGAGGCCTTTCACCAAAGAGCGGGCTTTCACATGCAGCGAAGGGCTGTTCATGAGATACAGCGCTTGCATCGGCGTCGTTGTTTCCGAACGACGCATGAGTGCTTCCTCCGAACCCGGAAAATCAAAGGCCCGCATCACCGCCGGAAGGTATCCTCGACGAACCCGGCCATAAACAGTGCGACGATCACTGAAGGGAGCCTTGTCTAGTGTCACCGGTTTACCGCCCAGATTCCCATCAAGCCGACCACTCACTTGCAAGGCGGAGTCACGCCATGCTTCGAGATCTTTACGCACCCGGTTCGATCTCGCGAAGTAGCGGTTCTCGGGATCACGCTCGGTCAATGCCGCCGGAGCCTTGCTCTCACGATTCCAACTCTGCGAGCTTGTGATGTGAGTGATGAGCGCTTTGGTAGACCATTTGTTTTCCACCAGGAAATGAGCGAGATGGTCGAGCAGCTCAAGCTGCTTGGGCTTTGCCGTTTCCACACCAAAGTCACCTGGCGTATCGACCAAGGGAGTCCCCATGACATGCATCCATACACGATTGGCCCAAACCCGCGCGGTGAGCGGATTGCGATCATCGGTTAGTCGCATCGCGAGTTCCAAACGCCCGCTGCCATTCTTAAAGACCTCTCCCTCCTCGCGGAAGATCTTGAGAAACTGACGCGGCACCTTCTCTCCCCGCGCCCCGGGATTTCCCCTCGTGAAAATGTAGGGGTTGTTCACTTTCCCTTCCCTTACGACCATCGCACGGTCGGGTGAATAGAGCGATTTCGCCTCCAGCTCCGTGACTTTACTCGAGAGGTTTCGAAACTTATCCCGCTGCGTTTGATTCAGTTTGTGGGGGGTTTTTCGCATCGAGAAATCAAAGAGGTCCTTCGGCGTTTCATACTCGGGAATGGCGGACTTGATGAACTTGTGCACCTCCATCGCCAGCTTACGATGCTCCTCCTTGAACTTTCGATAACCCGGCGAGTCTTCAGGCTCGGAGAGTTTGGGCAGATTCTTGGGCATGCTCGCACTCGCAAAGACACCGTAGAGGCTGTAAAAATCCGCAGTAGGAATCGGATCGCTCTTGTGATCGTGGCAACGCGCGCAGGTCACGGTCAGCCCCATCACCCCGCGCGTGGTGACATCAATCTGATCAGCGACCAAGAGATGACGCTGCCCGCCTTGATAAGCCCGACCCACCGTCAAAAAACCCAAAGCCGCTTGATCCTCAAGAGGAGCATTCATCAAATCCGCAGCCACCTGCAGATGCACAAAGCGATCATAGGGCAGGTCTTTATTAAAGGCTCCAATGACCCAATCACGGTAGGTGTAGGCGTAGGGATAATCTTCATTATTCGTCACGGCTGCACCCTTGGTGTCGGCATAGCGCGCGACATCGAGCCAGTGCCGCGACCAACGTTCGCCGAAAGTCTTCCTCGCCAGCGCCGCTTCCGTCGCGGCCTTGGTCCATTCGACTCCGGTCCGCTTGTCGGCCATCCATTGCTTTCGCTCGGCTCTGTTGGGAAGGAGCCCCGTTGCGACATGCCAAAGACGACGCAAGCGCGTGGCGCGTGAAGCTTCACCCACCGCTTTAAAGCCCCCCTCTTTCTGCTTCCGGGCCAGCAATTCATCGATCGGATGCAGCTTCCCCTCAAGGGTCGGTTTGACCGGATGCTGAAAGGCCCAATGCGTCTCGGGCACTCCCTCTTTCTTGGGCGCAGGGCTATTCGGAAACCCAAAAAGATTTCCGGTTCCTAAAAAAATAATGAAGCCCCAAAAGCGCACGTGATTGGATACGGAAGCGCGCTTTGTATCTTTCCATTTTCGCATGAGCTTATAGAACTCAAAAACACCCATGATCACCCGCACCATTTTTCTTTCACTCGCCGTTGCCCTCTTGAGCAGCTGCGGATCAAAATACGGCAAGGTTTCCTACGGTGAAGCGCCCAAGTTCATCAATGTCTCGGCCTACGACCCCAAGGAACGCCAGCGCAGCGGACGCAGCTACACCCCGCACAATCAAACCGCGCTCAAAGTCAACGGATCGCGGGCTCTCATCGCGCGCTGTGCCAAAGGCTACGAACTGGACTCCAAATGCGCCGACTTTCTCCAGGGAGCGGAACGCCAGGGAATGAAACTCGGAGCTTACTGCTTCATCCTGGCCCACATCAGCCCAACGGTGCAGGCTGACCGCTTCATCCAACGTCTCCGCGTGATCAAGTCGTCCAAGGGCCTGCAAACCCGCGAAATCCTACTTGTCTGCGATGCCGACACCAAAAGCTCCGCTGCTCAGATTGCGGAATTTATCCAGCGCATCGAAAAACTCACCGGCACCACCCCCATCGTCTACCTCGAAAACAGCGACCGACTTCGCACGACGCTCTCCTCGGCCAGCTCCAAATACAAACGTATCATCCGCCGCGCGCCCTATTGGATCGCCCTCTATTCCAACAAAGACTACGACAGCCCGCACGACCTCATGAAAGCCTACGACATCTGGAATACCTGGGCCATCTGGCAGTTTGGCGGTGTCCTCTGGGAAAACGGCCGCTCCGCACCCAAGGTCTTCCGTAGCCTCGGTTGGCGCGCGCCCAAATACTTCGGCAACATGGACCGACCCATGGAACGCAATGCCTTCAACGGCACCGCCGAAGAATTCGAAAACTTCTGGAGTCGCAATTCCTGGAAATGGTAGGCGGACTTTCCATTCCCGCCCTTCTCAAAGAAGGCAAGAAGACGGCCATCCTGTCGATCCCCATCATCATCGGGCAGGTCAGCCAGATGCTCATGGTCATCACCGACACCGTGATGGTCGGAGACGTGGGCGTGACCGAGCTCGCGGCCCTGACTTTCGCCAGCTCTATTTTCGCGATTCCCTTCATCTTCGGAATCGGACTCATCACCAGCGTTTCCATCCTAACCTCCGGCGCGATTGGCCGGGAAGACGACGCTGAAGCGCGCTCCGTTTGCCGCAATGGATTCTTCCTTGCTCTGGGAGCGGGTTGTCTTCTCGCGGCTCTGGGGTGCCTCATCATCCCCTTTCTCTCCATCTTCAATCAACCGGAGGACGTCACCGCCCTCGCTCCCCCCTACCTCGCTCTGGTCCTCATCTCGATCATTCCCATCCTGAGTTCCATTGCATTGAAAAATCACAGCGACTCGCTCGACCGCACCTGGGAGGGATTCTTTATCTTCCTCGGCGGAGTCCTTCTCAATATAGTCCTCAACAAGGTCTTCATTTTCGATTTGGGCTACGGACTTACCGGAGCCGGATGGGCCACCCTGATTTCACGAACGGCTATTCTCGTCGCGATGCTTCTGTGGTTCAACAACACCATTCGCATCGTCCACCTCGTTCCCCGTCGCTGGCTTCAAAAACCCGATCCGAAGACCGTCCGAAAACTCCTCACGCTGGGCATCCCCGCGAGCCTCCACCTCCTTGCCGAAGTCGGGGCCTTCTCGACCGCCGCCATTCTTGTGGGCTATTGGGGTGAAATCGCCCTCGCCGCCCACCAAGTCGCACTTACTACCGCCGGCACCGTCTTCATGGTGCCCCTCGGCCTCGGCATTGCCCTCACCATGCGCATGGGCAAAGCCTTCGGCGCCAATGACACCTCCCGCTATCTCCCCATCATTGTCTCCGGCTGGCTGCTCACCATTTCCTTCATTTCCATCACCGCCACCGCCTGCTGGTTAGGAAACGAATTCATCGCCCGCCTCTACGTCGACAACGAAGCCGTCATTTCTCTGGCCGCGAAGTTCCTCATCATCGTGGCCTTCTTCCAGCTCTTCGACGGCTTGCAAGTCGTTTCCGCCGGGTATCTTCGCGGACTCGAAGACGTCAAAGTCCCCGCCTGGACCGCTTTCGTCTCTTACTGGATTTTCGGGATCCCCATCGGCTGGCTCCTCGCCACCACCGGCGGCCTTGAAGCCAACGGCATCTGGTGGGGCCTCGCAATCGGACTCGGGATGGCTGCCATCTTCCTGAGCACCCGCGTCCTTCAGATGGAACGACGTTTGGGCCAGATAGATTTTTCGAACCACGAATGATCGCGAATCTTTCCGGGGAAGATCCACCGGCCAAAGCCGTGCCAACCGATCCGCCACTGGCAGCCCTACCTGCGGCCCACTGACCCATCGCGGTGCGCAGTCCTTCGAGGGTCGCGGTGCGCGCAGTCAAGGCATTCCCAAACATGAAACGAAGAGCGTCATTTGGATAGCCAATGAACGCTCAACAAACTCACAGGCTAAAAAGATTGTTGTTCCAATAGCACGATAGAACTACATGAATACCTTCCTGTTTCATGTCGAATCCTGCCACACCTGTAAAGCGCGTCCTCCTCGTCGGATGGGATTCGGCCGACTGGAAAATCATCAACGCCCTTCTTGAAGAAGGCGGCATGGATGGCATCCGCTCCCTCATGAACGGTGGAAATCACGGCAACCTCGCCACCCTGGAGCCCCAGCTTTCTCCCATGCTCTGGACCTCTATTGCCACCGGGAAAATGGCCTACCACCACGGCGTCGAAGGCTTCACCGAAGTCGATCCCGTCTCCGGCCAAATCGTCCCCGTCTCCGCAGCCAGCCGCAAATGCAAAACCCTCTGGGAAATGCTCGGCGAGCACGACAAGCGCAGCCACGTCGTCTCCTGGTTCGCTACCCAGGGCGAGCAGGACCTCGACGGAAAAATGGTCTCCAACATGTTCGGGCACCTCAAAGGCACCACCAAGGACATGGACCCCGCCGACTTCCCCCCGCCCATGCCCGGCACCTATTGGCCCGAGGACCTCGCCGAAACGATGAACGAAATACGCGTCTCGCCCCACGAGATCGACGAAGACATCCTCCAGCCCTTCCTCCCCAAAGGCCACAAAATCGATCAATCCCGCGACAGGCGACTCAACAACCTCCGCAAGCACCTCGCCGAAGCCTACTCCGTCCACTCGGCTGCGACCCATCTCATGGACAGCGATCCCAAGTGGGACTTCATGGCCGTCTACTACCGCGCCATCGACGAAATTTCCCACCAATTCATGCACTATCATCCCCCCCAGATGACAGGCATCCCCGATCGCGATTTCGAGATCTACCAACACGTCATCAACGCCACCTACCGCGCCCACGACATGATGCTTCAGGTCCTCCTGCAGAAGGCCGGACCCGACACCACCGTCATCCTCGTCTCCGACCACGGCTTCCACTCCGATCACCTCCGCCCAAAATTCACCCCGCGCGTCCCCGCCGGCATCACCGTCTGGCACCGCAACCAGGGCGTCCTCCTCGCCAAAGGCCCCGGCATTAAACCCGACTCCCAAGTCTACGGCTCACGTTTATTAGACATCGCCCCCACCATCCTCCACGCCTTCGGCCTCCCCGTTGGCAACGATATGGAAGGCCGCGTCCTCACCGAACTTTTTCAAGAAAGCCTCCCCATCCAAACCATCCCCACTTGGGAAAACCCCGACGGCTCATCCCGGAACCGGGGCTCTCTCACCGGAGAAGAAAGTCAGGCCCTCCTCGAACAATTCGTCGCCCTCGGTTACATCGACAAAATCTCCGACAATCCCAACCAAGCTGCCAACGAAACCAAGCGCGAGAACAAATGGAACCTCGCCCGCGCCTACCTCTACACCGGCAAAAACGAGAGAACCCTTCCCCTACTAGAAGACTGCTTTAACGCCTACCCCGAACGCACCGATTACGCCCAGGCCCTCGCAAAAACCCAATTCGCTCTCGGCCTCACCGACGAAGCCGAAGAAACCCTCGAAATCTGTCTCGAAACCTTCGGTAAATCCATCTCCGCCCACGTCCTTAAGGCCCAGATCGAGATTGAAAAAGGCAACCACGCCAAAGCCCTGGAACACCTCGGCACCATCCGCGAACAAGCCGGCGAAGAAGTTCCCGTCCTCGAACTCTCCTGTCGTGCCTACGCCACCCTCGGCATGTGGGACGAAGCCCGCGCCACTGCCGAAAAGCTCCTCATCATCGACCCCACCAGCATCCAGGCCCACAACACCCGCACCCGGTGTCATCTGAATGACAAAGATCCCCAAGCCGCCGTCGACACCGCCCTCGCCGCCATCAGTTTTCAATTCGCGAGCCCCCGCGCCCACCACCTCCTCGGCAGTGCGCTCATCCAACTCGAGCAATTCAAAGAAGCCGAGCACGCCTTGAAAAATTGCCTCCAACTCGACCGCGAAAACGCCTCCGCTCTGGCCACCCTCAAAAAAGTCTATCAGGTCACCGAGCAAACCGAAAAAGCCGAAGCTCTCGAAACCGACCTCGTCCGCCAAAAAGTCATTCGCGCCGCCGAACGCGAAAAGCACCTCACCTCCCTGCGCCACGGCATCGCCGCCCGCGCCAAAGCCCGCCACGCCAAACGCAAGGCCGAACGCGAAGCCGCCGCCAAGAAAGCCGCCGAAGAAGCCACCATCAAACCCTGCTCCTTCACCATCGTCTCCGGCCTCCCGCGCAGTGGCACCTCTCTCATGATGCAAATGCTCCGCGCCGCCGGCATGGACCTCATGCACGACGGCAAACGCGAGGCCGATGAAGACAATCTCGAAGGCTACTGGGAATGGGAAGAGATCAAATCCCTTAAAAAGAACCCCCGCCTCATCGAGCAAGCCGACGGCAAAGTCATCAAAGTCATCTCCGCCCTCCTGCCCCAACTTCCACCCCGGCACCATTACCGCCTCATCTTCATGAAGCGCCCCGTCGAAGAAGTCGTCGCCTCCCAGTGGAAAATGATCGAGCGCCGCGGACAAAACCCCGTCTCTGAAAAACAGCACCTCATTCAAACCCAGCAAACTCACGCCGAGCAAACCCTCGCCCAACTGAGACAATGTAAAAACGTCGATCTCATTGAAATCGACTACCCCGAAATGGTCGCCAACCCCGGGTCCCAACTCGACGCCCTAAAAACCTTCCTCGGCGAAACAGCCCCCAAACCTGAGAAGCTCACTCAAGCAATTCGTCCCGACCTCCACCGAAACAAAGCCTCGTAATCCATGCTCATCAGACCAGCATATCCCGACGAAATCGGCCGCGCCCATTCTTTCCTCAACGGCCATCCCGTGCCGCAGAAAGCCAGTTCCCTCGTCGGGGTAGAGGGGCAGCCCGTCGAGCGCATCATTACCCTTCATCAAGCCGCATTCTAAAACTCTCCCGAGAACTTTCCCAAATTCATCTCCCGCCTTGCCATTACCAGCATCTCGTTGTTATCCTTCCCACTCCCCGCAATGGTGCTTCGTGCGCTTGGATCCCCTATGAACACCCATATTTATTATGAGTATCAAGCAAAACAAATTAGGATCCTACCTCGCCGTATCCGCCGGGGCCGGGTGTAGTGCTTCCATCGCCACGGGGGCCATTCAAGTGATTGATCTCTCCGGATTTTCAACAGTTCCGGGCGGA
>NHEN01000049.1 GCA_002172625.1 Verrucomicrobiaceae bacterium TMED86
GAACGTTCCGGCTGAGCCCATTTTGAAGGCGTTGTGGATGGCTACGGCCCCTCCGCCTTTCTGGCCGCCATAAAAGATGGAGTCGGAGTCCACCGGCGTGGTTCGGGTAATGTGTCGAACACAATCCTTGCAGTGAGCAAGGCTGACGGGCCATTGATCTTCGCCGCCTTCCTTGGCTTCAACGGAGACGGCAAGAATCATCCCGATTATTTCCGCTCCATTGATGAGACGTTTTAAGTCTTCGCTTTTTCCTCCCCCGCCTCCGGTCCAGAGAAGCAAAGGGGCTTCGACTCCACTGGTGAGGCTCTCGGGAATGTAGAGGTGGTAGCTGGAATCGTGATCAGCCTCGATGGGGCCGAGGATTTTTCCAGTGACGAGAGTCGCATCGGGTTTGGCTCCCTCGCCTGAATTTCCGTCGTGTTTTTTGCTGAAGTGGGCCTCGAGGAATTTCTGGTCCGCCTCGATCAGCTTGCGAATGGAAAGGGTGATTCTTTTTCCACTTTTGGTCTCCAGAGTGACTTGTCCGTTGGTCAGGCTGGAAGCTTCCGCGCTGACTTTCGATCCCGAGGTCGAGGTCCAGACTCGCATTTCGGTCCACTCGGCACCGTGCATCGCGCCCATTAGAATGAGGAGAGAGCAGAAGAACGCTTTCATTCAAGCACTCTATCAAGGGGTCTTCCCCGGGGCAATCTGGCTTTTGCGGATCCGGGAGACGGCTTCCTTCATATCGGGAGCATTGAAAGTCGACGAACCGGCAACGAGAGCGTTGGCGCCGGCGGCTATGGCAATCGGGGCCGTTTCAGCTCCGATCCCTCCGTCGACTTCGATATGATAGGCTAATTCGTGTTCCTTGCGGAATGCGACGGCCTCTTCGATCTTGGGCATGACTTCGGGCATGAACGACTGGCCGCCGAATCCGGGAACAACGGTCATGGCGAGGAGGAGGTCGACGTCCTGCAGGTGCGGAACTACTGCCTCAAATGGGGTGGCGGGATTGAGCGCCAGTCCGGCCTGGCATCCGGCTTCGCGAATTGCTTTCAAAGTGAGGGCAACATCGTGATCGGCTTCGGGCTCAATGTGAACGGTGATCATGTCGGCTCCGGCGGCGACGAAGCGGGGGAGGAAGTGATCCGGGCGCGTGATCATCAAGTGAACGTCCAGGAAGACATCGTTGGTTTCGTGGATGGCCTGAATCAAGGCGGGTCCGAAGGAAATATTATCGACGAAATGGCCGTCCATGACATCGAGATGAAGCCAATCCGCTCCGCTGTTAATCGCGCGGGTGGTTTCATCTGCGACCCGGCCAAAGTCGGCAGCGAGGAGGGAGGGGGCGATGATCCGGTCTTGAAAATTCCACTTCTTCACGAAGAGAGCCATAGGGAAAAATCTGCCCCATGGCTCGCAAAAAAAATCAACGGTGTGATTGTTGTGGCTAGTTTGGCCTAATCACGGTGGCGTGTTCGTCATAGCGCGCCCGAGCTCCCGCTTGATCGAGGACATACTTGAGGGCCGCCGCCAGCGGGATGTTTCGCATGTTGAGGTTCACTTGTTTTTTAGCGAGTTTTCCGGCGGGATCCTGGACGATGAAATTTGGCGTGAATTTTTTATCCGTAGCCTTGGCTGTCAGGAAATTGAGGGCTTCAAGCGCTTCTTGGAGCGAGGCGTCCTTGAGGTCAACTTGCTCGAGTTTGGTTGTTTTGAATCGAGCAACGCGCTGCTTTTCGAGGACTTGTTTGATGTTCAATTGAAGGCGATTCAATTGGTGTCGTGCCGGTCCATGTCCTGGTTGGAGTTGGAGGACCAGTTGGAATGAGGCCTTGGCTCTTGCGGCGTCCCCTCGCTTGACGGCGGTCATTCCGGTATTGTAGAGCGCGGCAATTTTATTGGCGCGCTCTTTGAACTCATCGGCATGGGCACAGGTCACTAGCGACAGACCCACCATTAGTGTGGCTTTTAGTCGTTTCATTGGTTTCGGATTGTAGGTGTTGTGGAGTGGCCAACGGAATATCAGCAACATCCAACTAGTAGTTTAGCTGAATTGGGAGGGTCGGTCAAGATCGCAGGTCTGGGCAAATTGAAATTGAGAGAAGCGCCACAGGGCTTGGCGGAAAAAGAGGCTTCCCATGAAGCGGAGATTCGTCTTCAAGTAGAGGCATGAATCGTATTGCAGCGTCTCTGTTGGTCCTCGGATGTGGAGTGAGTGTGAGTTTTTCCAAGACCCACAAAGCGTGGACTTTGGCGAGCGAGGTCTTTGCGGCAGTCAAGCCTGCGGAATCGGACCGGTCTCCCAAGGCGAGAGTGGCGGCGGCGAATGCCTTGATTGCGACGCTCTCGGCCGATGAGAAAAAGCAGCTGCTTTTGCCTTTCAATGATCCCGAAAAACAAAGGTGGACTAATGTGCCGACCAAGGCGGATGACGGAGGTCTGCGATTGGGAGATTTGAAGAAGCCTCAATTGGAAGCAGCTTGTGCTTTTCTCTCCACCGTGATGAGCGAGTCGGGCTACTTGAAGTCCCGGAACATCATGATGGCGGATGACTTGCTTATTAGAAACGAAGCGCGCGCCGTGAAGCGGGGAGGGTTTGGTTCGGCCAATTATTGGATCGCAATCTTTGGGACTCCCTCGGAAACGGAGCCCTGGGGAGTGCAGTGGGATGGTCATCATGTCGCAGTGAATCTGACCATGGTGGGTGATAAAATGACGAATTCTCCCTCATTTATCGGAACGCAGCCCCATGTCTTTTATCTGGGCAAGGAAGAGATCGCTCCGATGGAAAACGAAATCGCCTATGCTTATGAGTTCATGAAGAGCCTCGACGAAAAGCAGCGCAAGCAAGCTGTCGTGGCTGCGAAGCGTGGCAGGATGCAAGCGGGACCAGGTCGCGATGGAGTGACTCCCGAAGGAAAGGGCTTGAAGTGCGACTCACTGACCAAGGCGCAACATGCGATTCTGCTGAAACTGGCTGGTCTTTGGGTGGCCGATCTCCCCGCTACGGCGGCCAAGGTGCGCATGAAGGAAATCGACGCGCATTTGGAGCAAGCCCACTTCGCCTGGCATGGGCCATTTGTTCCCGGAAGCGATGCTTCGTATCACATTATGGCCCCCGAGTTGATTATCGAATACACCGGACAGGATCTTGGTGGAGACCCACTCGATCACATTCACTCGATTTACCGTAATCCCAAGAACGAATACGGAGCGAAGTGGCTCAAGAAGTAATCCCTATTGTTGTGGTCGCCGGTCGAGCTTTTGGTAGAGTTCCATGTAGTCGGCGACGACGCGTTTGTCGGAGAAGTCCTCTTTGGACTCGACCATGACGCGGGCGATTTGTGGATTCCGGACTTCGTCGGGCAGCTGGTAGAATTCCATGGCCTGATCAACAGCCCAGCGGAGGCCTTCGGCACTGAAGTGCTCGAAGAGGAATCCGTTGCCGGAGTTTTCCTCGACGTTTATGTGCTTCACCGTGTCGATGAGTCCGCCGGTAGCGTGAGCGATGGGTAGGGCTCCGTAGCGTGCTCCGATCATTTGTGGGAGACCGCAAGGCTCGAAGGATGATGGCATGAAGACAAAGTCCGAACCGCCATAGCCGATGTGGGAAAGCGTTTCCGAAAAAGGATGGATGGCCACGCGGTCGGAGAGGCCGTGTTCGTTCACGATGCTCTGAAAATTCTGTTGGTAGGGACCATCGGCGATCATCACGACCTGAAGGCCGAGGTGGCTGTAGTCGTTTGTGATTTGGTAAAGGATGTCAGCGAGGAGCGAGCACCCTTTTTGGATGGGATCGAGGCGTGAAGGCCAAAAGAGAATGGGAGCCTTTGAGTCGACCTTGAGCATCATCCGCTGCTGGAGGTCTCTCTTGAGTTCTGGTTTGGCGGTGTGATGACGGCGTGGACCGTATTCGACAGGGATGTATTTATCGACCTGTGGATTAAAAGAACGGTCCGGGGCGTTGACGATTCCTGAAGCCCAACCGGCAGCGTGCTTTTCGTAAAGGAGATGGCTAATGTTACCGGGTATTTTTGAATGCTGGCCGGTAATGATTTCATTGAGGAAAGTCGGACTGACAACATTGACGTGGTCGGAAGCCATGATGCCACTGGCGAGGAGATCGATGGGATTGGTCCAGAAGGATTCGTCGAAGCTCTCGGGATAGTTTTCGAAGTAGAGTTCATCCCAAAAGTCACCCCCTGAAACTCCGGCATCTTCCAGATCGGCCAGGGTGGCTTTCTGGGTATGGATATTGTGGATGGTGAAGAGAGTGGGGATGCCAAGTTTTTTGGCTTCGGCCGGGATGAGGCCAGTCATCCAGTCGTTGCAGTGGATGATGTCCGGTTGGACGCGGGGGATGATATGGTTGACGAGGTCGCGAGTGAAGGCGAGGGCTGACTTGAGCAGGTCGTCCGCGCTGGCCTGATAGACGCCTCCGCGGCGGTAGAATTTACAATCTTCGGCCAAGTGGATACGATTACCTACTGAAATTCGGGAACGCTTGCCCGGGTGCATGCGGCTGGCTTCGTCCTGAAAGAGATTGCGGTAGTGGGGGATGGCCAGGTGGATGTCCTGGTGCGTGCTGCTCAAGCCGTGAACGAGGAGGGCCGAGACATCGGCAAGGCCGCCAGCTTTGGCACGAAGTCGTTCGGCATCGACGCTGAGTCTTTTGGAGACGTAGGAGATTTCAGGAGTGACGAAGAGGATCCGTGGTCCTTTTTTTGATATAGCCATTTATAGGGGTGGGTAAGAAACTGAGGGTGCTTTTCCGGGTTTTTTTGGGGGCCTGTGGTGGCACCGGGACGAGTTAGCCGCAGATTCAGTGCCAAGAGCGGGGGTGATTTCGATTGATCTTAGAGTCAAGAAATATTCCAAATCGATTTGGGCATCAGCGCTTCTTGGTTCGCTTGCTCTTTTTGTTGTCGCGGCCTCCGTTTCTGAGCTTTGGCTTTTTGTGTTGGAGGGGTTTGGAGACGTTCTTTTTGGCCTTCTTGGTTTTTGGGGCCGTTCCGCTGGCTGCGTAGGCAAAGCTTTCCGACTCTATGCGCGGGAGCTCTTCTGCGGCGAGATCTTCTAGTTTTTTCAGGAGGTTCTTTTCCTTCGTTGTGACGAAGGTAGCGATGCTTCCTTGGGATTGCCGCACGGTATCCAGCCGGAGGAGGTAGTCGGCGGCGACTTCGTAGAAATCAAATTGCAGAATATGGCGGATGCCGTCGAGATCGCTGGCACGGGCGACAGCCTCGGTTGCGACGAGGGCTCTGAGCCTGCCTTCTTTGAAATCCCGAAGCGCGTGGTCGCGGAGTTCGGGCTTTTTGGTCCCGTGAAGGGATTGGAAAGGAAGTCCGGCCTGGCTGAGCGCCGCGGTGACGGCGTGAAGGGCTTCTTTAGTGCGTAAAATGACAAGTAGGGAAGGCAAGTCAGCCTCAGTCAGAAGGAGGTGGATGAGAAGGTCCGTCTTTTGGTGTTCGAGGACTTCGTAGATGAATTGAGAGCTGCTGGGCATGGCGGTCTGAAGGAGACTAACTTACCTGGGCGGCAAGTGCGCTTCTTTTATTCCCGCAGCGCGGCACCTGTTTAGTAGGCTGATTCGGGAGAGTTTTTTACGAATCAGGATGAGGAAACCCTTCGGGCGAAGGGAAAAAGTCTGGATGAGAATCCTGAGTGCTATGTCGCGATGATGTCCGGGAGTCCGGCGTTTATTGATGAGGTTTGGAAGTTTCCAATCGAGCGCTAAGATTGGTGTAGCGGCGGACGTATACTTTGGGTGGTCTGTTCCAAGGCCTTTCTGAAATCATGAAGTTCATCGCTAAGATTCTCTCTCTCGCTTTTGCTGCTAGTTCCTTGTCAGCCGAGGATATCGTGACTCTTCCGAAACCTGATGCCGGGGGGTGGATCTCGCTGTTTAATGGGAAAGACCTAACCGGATGGAATGGCGACCCCAAGGTTTGGCGGGTGAGGGATGGTTATATTTCCGGGGAAATCGAGAAGCTGGAAGGAGGGAATACTTTCCTGATTTTCAAGAAGCCCTTTTCAAACTACGTGCTTGAGCTGGACTGTTTATTAGTTGGTAGGAAGGGAAACAGCGGAATTCAATATCGATCCAAGCATTCCGAGCGCGGCGCCAACAAGTGGGTCGTGAAAGGCTATCAGGCTGATTTTGCAAATGGCTGTTGGGGAAAGCTCTATGAAGAAGGGGGGCGCGGAGCGTTGGTTTGGAAATACAAGGATAAGGCTCCTGAGATCAAAGCGAACGATGAGTGGAACAACTATCGCATTACAGCCAGCGGAACGAAACTGAAGCAGGAACTGAACGGAACGGTGACGATCGAACTCGATGACAAAAATCCAGCCAAGTCCGCCAAGGAGGGAGTAATTGCCTTACAGTATCATTCTCCAGGAGGGTTCGAAGTTCGCTTCCGAAATATCCGGATTAAATTGCTGGGAGATAATTAGTCGGATTAGATGCCGGACTTGGATACCCTTATTCCGGCCAAGGCGTGTCGCTGAGGGCAGGGCCTGTTCTTCGATGGATCGCTCGATGGCCCGGTGATGGTTGCCTTCGTGGATCCGACACTCTATCGTGAAAAATCATGAACAAACTAAATTTCATTCAACCGAAGTGACCGCAATCGATTCAAGTTACGATGTCGCGATTATCGGAAGCGGGCACAACGGTCTCGTGTCGGCCTGTTATCTCGCCAAGGCAGGCTTGTCAGTCCTGGTGTTGGAACGTAATGCGGGAGTTGGTGGAGCCACCAAATCGGAAATGGCATTTGAAGGAATGGAGGCCCGCCTCTCTGTTTATTCCTATCTGGTGAGCCTGTTTCCGGAGAAGATCGTTTCGGATCTCGGACTCGATCTGGAGTTGCGCTCTCGAAAAACGGCCTCTTGGACGCCCACTTTTGAAAATGGAACGCGTCGCGAACTACTTCTTCGTTACGATGACCCTGAATCGGATCGAGCCGCGTTCAAGGAGCTCACTGGTAGTGATGATGACTACCGGGGTTACCTCGAACTGCAGGAAATGCAAGAGCGCTTGGCCGCAATCATCTGGCCGAGTCTGACCGAGCCATTGGTGAGTCGTGATCAAATGCGGGCACGTCTGGATAGCGAAGGAAAAGAAGCGTGGCAGGCTCTCATCGAGGAGCCGCTGGGTAAGGTGATTGAGGAGCTGATTTCGGATGATCTGGTGCGCGGGATGGTGTTCACTGATGGCCGGATTGGTGTGCCGACCTACCCGCATGACCCGACCTTGTTGCAGAACCGGTCGTTTCTCTATCATGTCATCGGGAGGGGGACGGGTGAGTGGCGTGTCCCGGTGGGTGGGATGGGTTCACTTGTCCATGAGTTGGTGAAGGTAGCGGAGTCCACGGGGAGAGTGACCTTTCAAACGGGAGCCGAGGTTTCCAAGCTTAACCCGGGCGTGCCCCGCTCTTCGATTGCGTATGAGATGGATGGCGATGAATACGAGGTCGATGCTCGCTTCGTCTTGTGTAATGCCTCCGCCCAAGCTCTCGATCGCTTGACCGGCGTTAGTAGCAGCGTCGGGACGGATGTTGTCGAAGGAGCTGGATTTAAGATCAACATGTTGCTTGAGAGACTTCCGCAGCTCC
>NHEN01000050.1 GCA_002172625.1 Verrucomicrobiaceae bacterium TMED86
AGCGGCGGAAGTTGCCAAGGTAACGGCCGCCTCGTCAACCGGGTCACTATTCATCTCAATCAAGGTAAGGCGGAAGGGATCCAACCCCGTGCTATCATAACGAAAGGCAAAGAAATACCAGGTCCCGTCATTCTTCAGAACAGTCGGGTGCGTAAAGTTGGTATTGCCTGCGGCTGCCGAACGCACCAGGGCCCGCACTCGGTTTCCCGCAGCACCGGTGTCGATGCGTATCCCCTGCTGGGCATTGTTGTTTCCCACCAGGGTCTCAAAAAACCGATCAAAGGGATCGAAGGTCTGGGGTTGAAAAAAGAAGGCAATGGTAAATTGATCCGTCGGCTGCACGGCTGCCACGGCTCCCAGGTCAAATCCACCGCCGGCCGGAATGGTGTTGTCTTTATCAAACTGATACGCCAGTCCGAGATTTTGACGCGCGGAAGAAACACCCCGGGTAACGTAGGAGAACGCAGGGTCGGCATCGTAGCCAATCAAAGAAGCATCGTTTCCCGAGACATTTTCCGTCACCGGTAGGGCCGCGGCCGAAGATTCGTCCAGAGGATACCAGGCGACCAGTTTGGCAGTGGCATTCGATGCGAAAATCGCCACTACCGAGAGAAGAAAGAAGAAGGTATTTGAAAATAAAGCGCTCATTATTGCGGTGTTTTTTGTATTCGAGGAGGTGAATGTAGGCGAGGCCTTTTGCCGAAAAAAAGACGCTGACAACCTCGCCTACTCCCCAGATAATTGTTTAAAAAGCGGAGTTTGGTCCCACTTGCCGCAAAGGAGCCGGAGGGGAGAGAAAGGCCGTTTCCCATCGATAAATCCGCAGAATCAGCAATGTGTTCCCCCCTAGTTTAAAATTTTCTCGCCTCGAGACCGAGTAACCGGACAGAGGTGAGATCTTTAGAAGGCCCGTCCTACCGGCGACCGGAACGACTCCTCGCAAAGATCTCTGCTATCTCACTCTTACTCAGGGCATCTTTGTATATGGCAATCTCATCCATTCGTCCATTGAGATTCCGAATGGCCCAGCTCGGATCCTCTCGGAACGGCTCACCCCAGTTTCCAATCTCACCATTTCCAATCCGCAAGGTTTTCACCAAATATTCGTCGGGAATCTCCTCCCTCGAGACCATCTCTCCGTCAACAAAGTGAGAAACCAGGCGCTGGTCGGGGTCATACACGGACGTGAGGTGCAGCCACTGTCCGCTCATGGAAAGGTCCCAAATCGGAGGCGAATAATACAGCCGGTGAAAGCGCCCGTCTTTGAACTCCGGATGCGGTCGATCCTCATCAACCATCACAGAGAGCATGAGCTTTCCGTCTTCGCGAATCTGCCAATGCGGTTCCCCGTTTTCATAACCATCGCCAAGGAAAAGCGCATTATACTGGCGATCGAGGCTGTCGATGCGTACCCAGCTCATAAAGGTGAAGGCTTCAAATTCTCCGGGAATGTTCACTCTTACCCTCGATCCCGGACGCCGGAATTCCAGCGCCGACTGCACTCCGGCCCAACGCCCGGTCACTGGCTCGGCGAGAATAATTGCTCCGTTCGTTTCCGGATTCCGTGGCTCCGCCAAATTCGGGACCGAGCTCTGTCCGTCAAGACTCTCAAAGCAATAATAGGCCAATAGCCGATCGTCTTTCACCAACTCCGCGCGTTCCGCCTGCCAGGCTTCCCTCGAATTACGACGCTCCGCCGCCGCCATCTTTTTGAACTTCGTCGCATCGGGATAGGACACTCCACCTTTCTCCGTCGCAATCGCCAACCCATCTTCCGGTAGTAAAAAGGCCGCCCCTTTTTCTAACAACTGCTTCTCTTCGTCCTGATGACGAATAGAAATCTCCCCGTCAAAGACCTCGACCTGCCCCTTCCCGTCTCTCACCGAGAGACCAAACTCCGTTCCCAAATCAATAATCTCTGTCGACGGGGCCTGAAGCTTAAATCCACGCGCTGCCGGAGGCACCTGCATCCGCACCAAACCATCACGACACTCCGCTTCCCAGGCTGACTTCAACAAGATCTCCGCCGGCCCCTCCACCGTCATGTTGGCTCCGGAGAAAAATTTGATTTCAGCCGTTCCAGACGCGAGACGAAAAACCTCCGGGCCCAGAGTATCGCCTTCCACATAGCCGGAAGAATCCTCATTCCATTCTGCCCCGAACAATCCGCTCACTACCGCAAAGCCCTCCGCCGACGGTGAAACCGCCTCTTGCGATTCCACTTCAGCAGCTCCTTCCGGCTGATCGTCGTCCCTCCATGACATCACCAGAACACCAAAGAAAAAGGCAACGGCTGCAGCCACGGCCAATCGAACCGGCGATGGAAATTTCGTCACCACTTTCTCTTCTGGCACCACCTCCAACGGGCTCTCGCCTTCCAACATCTCGAGCGAGTGATCGACCGAAAGATAACGCCGCATGATCTTTCGATATTCCGCACTCTCGACCATCTTATCCTGCATCGCCTCGAAGTCCTCTGGGCTCAACTCACCATCGAGATAGGAGTCGAGCCATTCCTGCTCCTCCGGCGAGAGTTGGGAAAATTGATCCTGCTTCATGAGATCTGGTTTGCCTCTGAGATTTTTCCTTCCACGCATCCCATCAACTGATGACGCAGCCTCTTGAGCCGCATATAAAATGCCGCCGCACTACTCCCGGCCTCCTCAGCCATCTCCTTCACCTTGATTCCCGGCGTATAAGCCAGGGTAATAAACTGCCGCTGCTTGTCCGGCATCGCCGCCAAACATTCCTCCAATGCGGAATGCTCCTTCCGACGGGTCTCGATTTCCTCTTCACCTTCATCCGCCATTAAATCAAAGACATCCTCTCTAAACACCAGCCGGTCCCGCGCCATTTTCCGGCGATAGGCCAGGGCTTCAAACCGCGCAATCACGCAGGCCCATTTCATGAAATTCGTCTCGAGATCATACTGCTCGAACTTCCGCCAAGCCACGATAGCGGTCTGCTGCATCACTTCGTCCGCATCTGACGACGTCGGCAGCAAGGAACGAATAAAACGCCGCAAGTCCGGTTCAAAATGGGTAAACCGTTGGATAAAGGACTCGTATCGGAGGTCTTCCTCGGCGGATTCTTTTTCAGATTGGGACATGGCTTTCCGCCCTACTACTGCCGCTCCTCAAAAATCTAACGCTCCAACTTCGCTACTTGCCTTTTTCCTGCTCAAACAACCATTCGTGCAGCTCAGTAGTGCGGAGAACCTCTCCAACAATCCCATGGTTTCCGTCGGGGTATTCGGTGTATTTCACCTCGGCACGCGCCTTCTTCAGCGCCTCTACCATCCCCTGGCTTTGGCTCACCCTCACGATGGCATCTTTTGCGCCGTGGAAAACCCAGATCGGCACTTTCTTCATACTTGAAGCCGATCCCGGATTCCCTCCCCCCGCGATGGGCACACCCGCCGCAAACAACTTTGGCTCCTGCGCCAAGATGTGAAAGGTCCCGTAACCACCCATCGAGTATCCCGCAAGGTAAACCCGTTTTTCATCAATCGGAAGATTCTTCAATAGCTCCTTCACAATCTCCACCACGCCATCGGCCTTCGCACCATTCCAGCCCAACTGATCCGGATTCTGCGGCGAGATGATAAAACAAGGTCGCTTCCTAAAATTATCACCACTCGCAAAGGTCCGTGCCTGCCCGGGCGAATCCGGCGTCATGACATCGCCTCCCCGGCCATGTAACCACACCACGAGGGGGTAGCCGACGTCCTTCGATTTCTTCATCTTCCGCTCACCAAAAATGCGATACTTCAGGCCATGTCCCTCCGTGCGCTCCCAGTCACCCGTTAACATCTTGGCAAATTCATCCGTCGCCACCTTGCCATTCTTTGCAGCCTCGGCCTCCTCCATTTCAACCAGCTTCGCTTTCACCCATTCCTGGTCGGCTTCGGACAATATCGCCAATTGAATAGTGAACACCTTTCGGTCTCTCGACCTCCGGATCGTCACCTTCCCGTCCGATGACTTTACAAATTCAGCCCGAATCGTCTTTTCACCTTCCCCGGTCGTCCACGTCCGGACTTCGGCAGAAGACCACAAAGAAACGCTCAATAGGATCAACAGCACCTTTTTCATTTTCCCACCATGCCCCCTCTCTACCTCCAATCAATGAAATTTTAGAGCTTAGCCCCCTGCCAATTCGGAAACGCATCAAGATTTTCGTTGCGTCTCGTGGAGCCGACATCCATTTTTCTTAGTGATGCGCATCACAAATTTTCTCGTCTTGCTTGCCATTCTTTTCTCAAGCTGCGCCACCCACGAAGAAGTCGAACCCCGCCCCGCAGGCTGGGTGACTCCCAAACTCACTGCCGCCGCCCAAACCGGACAACTGGTCGACCTCAAGTACGCCCTCAGCGGGCCCTGGGCCGCCGTCTTCTTCTATCCGGTCGCGGATACATTCTGGTGAGCCAAACAAGTCAAATCGCTGCAGGCTGCTGCGCTCACTTTCACCGAAAAAAAGATCCAAGTCATCGGAGTCTCCATGGACACCGTGGCAGACCAAAAAGCCTTCTCTGACAAATCACGCCTCACCTTCCCCCTCCTCGCGGACATCGATGGGAAAATTTGCGATGCCTTCAAGGTCGTCCACCCCGAAAAAAAACCTAACCGGGAAACCTTTCTCTTCCGCGACGGGAAGCTCGTCCACCACTTCCCAAAAGTCGATGCCGCAAACCAAGCCGAAGAACTTCTCGAAAAAATTGCCGAACTGAACCGATGAGCTGATTCATCAACGAGGCTTCTCAAGCTCACAAAAATACCGCCGGCGGGGATCGAACCCGCACGATCTAGGATCAATGGATTTTAAATCCACAGCGTCTACCAATTCCGCCACGGCGGCTTTTCTTCCGGGCTGGGCGGAGTCTTTGATAGCAAACCGATCTTGGCAAGTCCGGAGAACACGATCCGCAAAGATTAGAGCAAAATTACTTTAAGAGCTCTTCGCAATGGACATTTCTCCTAATCGACCAAAAAACGAAACACCAGGGTGTGTTCGTAAACCTCCCCCGGCCGGAGAATCGAATTCGGAAAATCCGCCTGATTCGGCGCGTCGGGAAACCCTTCCGCTTCCAAGCACAAGCCGGTGCGCTTTCCGAAAGGATTATCGCAGAGAAAATTCCCGGCATAGAATTGCACTCCCGGCTGATCAGTGAAAACCTCCATGGATCGGCCCGATTTGGGGTCGTGCAACTTGGCTGCCGGACGGACACCCTCCCCTTCGCGGAGAATCCAACAATGGTCGTAACCCCCCGCGGATTTCAAGGCCTCGAAATCAGCCTCAATCCGCTCACCCACGAAGGACAACTCGGTGAAATCCATCGGAGTTCCTTTCACCACGGCACGCTCTCCCGTGGGAATCAATCCGGCATCGGTTACCAAATAATGATCGGCGTGAACTTGTAATTCGTGATCGAGAATCGTTTTCGTGAAATCGCCGCCGAGGTTCCAATAAGTATGGTTCACGATATTTACCGGAGTGGGAGCATCAGTGCCGGCTTCGACATGAAAAGTGAGCTCGTTCTCCTCGGACAACCAATAGCTCACCACAACATCGAGATTCCCCGGATAGCCTTCCTCGCCATCGACGGAACGATAGGTCAAACGCACTCCTTCCGCTCCTTTTCGGCTGACAGCCTCCCCTTTCCAAAGCGCTTGATTGAACCCCTTCTCCCCGCCATGCAAATGGCATGGAATGCCGCCCGGTCCGTTATTGGTAGCCAGAGAATATTCTCTACCATCCAGAGTAAACTTCCCGCGCGCAATACGATTTCCAAACCGTCCCACGGTGGCGCCGAGAAATGACTCATCGCTCTCCCAATCGCCCAAGGCCTGATGGTTCAAAGTGATCTCCGAAACGATCCCGTCACGATCAGGCACTTTCATCGAGGCCAAAATCGCGCCGTATTCGATCACTTCTGCTTTGAGCCCGTTGGCATTTCGAAGGGTGAAAACCTCAACGGGATGCCCGTCCGAAGTTATACCGTAAAGAGAAGTTTCCACCTTTTAAAAAAGTTGGCCTCTTAATCGAGAATATGAACTTCGACCCGGCGATTCTCGCGGCGGCTGGCCTCATCTTCGTTCGGAACCGCCGGCTGGCTGTCTCCGACACCAAGAGATTTCAATCGCTCGGCGGGAACCCCCTGACTGACCAGAAAATCGAGCAGAGCCTTCGAACGTTCACGGCTCAGCTTCAGATTACCCGCTTTTCTTCCGAGATCACAGGTGTGTCCCACGATCTCAAAACGAGCCTCGGGATACAGCATAAGCACCTCCTTCACTTGGGTGAGCACCCTTGTTTGCTGCTCCTTCACATCGGCCTCTCCCTTGGCGTAGCGAATGGGATCAATCGTCGCCACACGACGCCGGAGTTGATCAAGTTGCTTCTCCATTGAGGCATTACTCAGATGCAAACGCCCCAGATCCATGCGAACCTTCTTCAAGTCCGCGGTCTTGGCTGCCAAGTCAGCATTGAGCTTGTTTTTCTCGCTCTCTAATTTAGCCAGCTTTGCCTGCTGGTCTGGCTTTGCCGTCATTCCTGCGCGAGCTTTTTTTAAGTCAGCATCTTTCTTCGTCACCTCTACACTCAGCCTTTCCTTGTCCTGCTCCAGAGCCTCCACCCGAGCCGAAACGGTAGTGTAATCTTTCTTCAGTCGCTTCGCTTCGGCGGCAACCGCAGCGGCGTTCTTTGATTCCAGCTCCGCCCGGGCAAGGCGCGTCTTCGTCTCCGCCAGGGTCTTTTGAAGTCGGTCCCGTTCGGTAGTCAGACGAAGGGCAGATTCAGCAAGCTTGATCTTCTTGGCCATCTCCGTTTGCGCGGTGCTCATACCGGTTTTGGCCTTAATCAAAGCGGCACGCGCTTTTTCCAATTCTTGATTCAACTGCATGCTCTTGGCCGAGAGCTCGGCATTTTCCTTACCGAGTTTCTTGGAGGCTTCGACCAATTTGGCGTTCTCCGTCAATTTGGTTTCGGCAAGCTTCATCGTCTTCTGGGCTGCCTTCAAATCGGTTTGGGCCGCCTTTAACTCCTTACCGAGTTGGTCTCGCTCGGCTCCCAGCTTCTCGGCCGAAGCCGCGAGCTTCATGCTTTCAGAAACCTTGGTGTTCATCGCCTTCAACAAAGTTTGCGAATCTTCGTAATCTCTCTTCGCCTTCTCAAGATCAGCTGCGAGCGCAGTCTTTTCCCGAGCCAGCTTGTTCGCGGCCATTACGGCATCTTTGCTCTTCGCGAGATTGGCTTCCAAAGTCTTCGCCTTTCGCTCAAGCGACACCATCGCCGATTTGCTGGTAGCCACTTCCTTGGTCAGGGCATCACGCCGAAGGACCAGTTCCTGATTATCCTTTCCAAGCTGGGCTGCCCTAGCCGCCAACTCGGTCGCCTTTTTCAAATCCGACTGCATCGTCTTCGAGCCATTGCGCAACTGGGCTAGCTCGACTGTTGCTTGCTCCAACTTCTTCTTCAAAGCGTCACGCTCTGCCGTCAGTTTATTTGCGACAATCGCGGCCTCCTTGTTTTTAGTCAACTCAACCTCCATTGACTTCACCTTTCCTTCGAGCGTGGTCATTGCGGAGTTGCTTGCCGCTACTTCCTTGGCCAAAGCATCTCGGCGGGCCACCAGTTCCTCGTTTTCTTTCCCTAGCTTGGCGGCATTCGCGGCAAGTGCCGTCGCCTTGGTCAACGCAGCCTGCATCGACTTCGCG
>NHEN01000051.1 GCA_002172625.1 Verrucomicrobiaceae bacterium TMED86
CTCGATGCCGCGCATATTTCGCTCAAGCTCCTTCGTCACCTCGGCGGGGCCCAGGCATACGGGAAAATCATCTGCGGCCTGACCAAGCCCGCTGCGCAGGTTCCAAGAACTGCTTGTGAGGAAATGATCCTCGGAACAGCTGCTGCGCTTGGAGTCGAAGCGGTCAAGTATCGCGAGCTTCATCCGAACGGGTAGGAAAGGAGCCGCAGCTCCTTCAGCCGAAGAGATCCATCTGCGGGGAGTCGGCTTCGGGGAGGGCTTTTTTGGCCTTGGGGGTTTCCTTTTTCTCCTGGGAGGGTTTGGAGGAACTCATCTCGAGGTGGGAGAGGATTTCCTTAGCGCGGTCGAGGATGGGTTTTGGGAGACCGGCGAGTCTGGCGACCTGGATGCCGTAGCTTTTGTCGGCCTGGCCGGGGAGAATTTTGCGCAGGAAGATGATGTCGTCGTTCCACTCGCGGACCGCGACGTTGAAGTTGGCGACGGACTTCTTGCTGTCGGCCAGGGCGCAGAGTTCGTGGTAGTGGGTCGCGAAGAGGGTGCGGCATTGCACTTCGTCGTGGAGATGTTCGGCGACGGACCAGGCGATTGAGAGGCCGTCGAAGGTGGCGGTGCCGCGGCCGATTTCGTCGAGGATGACGAGGGAACGGTCGGTGGCGTTGTTGACGATGAGGGAGGTCTCGTTCATCTCGACCATGAAGGTCGACTGGCCCTTGGAGAGGTCGTCGGAGGCTCCGACGCGGCAGAAGATGCGATCGGTGAGTCCGATGTGGGCGTGCTCGGCTGGGACATAGGCGCCGATTTGCGCCATGAGAGTGACGAGGGCGATTTGGCGGATATAGGTCGACTTACCGGCCATGTTGGGGCCGGTGAGAATTTGCAGGAGCGATTCCTCTGGTTCGATGTGGGTGTCGTTGGGGACGAATTTTTCTTCGATGAGAGTTTGCTCAAGAACGGGGTGACGGCCGTTGACGATTTGCAGGTTGCGGGATTCGTCGAGGACGGGACGGGTGTGTTGGTAGAGTTGCGCGGTTTCGGAAAAGGAGATGAGGACGTCGAGAGTGGCGAGAGCGTCGGCCGTTTTTTGAAGCGGGACGAGGTGGTCGGTGATGGCGCTGCGGAGTTTGACGAATTCTTCATATTCGAGAGCCTTGGCGCGGTCGTCGGAACCGAGGACTTTGCCTTCGACCTCCTTGAGGCCGGGCGTGATGAAGCGCTCGGCGTTGGCCATTGTTTGCTTCCGCTGATAGTCGTCGGGGGCTTGGTCGGCCTTCGATTTGGTGATCTCGATGAAGTATCCGAAGACGTTGTTAAACTTGATCTTTAGGTTGTCGATGCCGGTGCGTTCGCGTTCGCTTTGCTGGAGCTCGGCAATCCATTGCTTGCCATCGCGGGAGGCGGAGCGGAGTTCGTCGAGTGCGGTGGAATGACCATCGCGAATGATGCCGCCGTCGCGAAGTTGCGCGGGCGGTTCATCGACGAGAGCGGCTTGCAGGGTCTCGACGATTTCGGGAAATTCCTGGATGTTCTCGATGAGCTGGCCGTGGAGGCCGGAGGTGTTTGAGATCGAGGAAAGGTCGGCGCGGAGGTTGGGGATGTTCTCGAGAGAGGTTTGGAGGGATTTGAGGTCGCGGGCATTGCCGGCTCCCTGGGAGAGGCGGCCGGTGGTGCGTTCGATGTCGCGGATGCTTTTGAGCGAGTCGCGAAGTTTGGTGAGGAGGTAGGGTTCGGCGAGGAGGGAATCGACGAGGTCGAGTCGGGCGGTGAGGGGAGCGAGATCGCGGAGCGGGTGGAGGATCCAGTCGCGGAGCTTGCGGGCTCCCATCGGGGTGGAAGTTCGATCGAGAACACCGAGGAGGGTATGTTGTTTTCCGGATCGGGATTCGACGAGGTCAAGGTTGGCTTGGGAAGCCGAGTCGATGAGGACGTGGTCGGCGGCATTGCGAACCGAGAGGCCGCGGAGGTGGTCGCAGTTTCGACGAAGTTGGTAGGTGAGGTAGTGCATCACGCCGCCGGCTGCGGAGAGGGCGGCGGACATGCCGGCACAGCCGAAGCCGTCGAGTGATTGGACTTTGAAGTGGTCCTTGAGAGTGTGGAGGGCTTGGTCGGAGATGAAGGCGTAACCGTCGTAGGGAAGATTTCCGAGAAGGCCGCCAAATTCCTGAACTTGTTCATCGGAAATGAGAAGTTCGGAAGGCGAAAGGCGGGCGAGCTCGTCTTCGAGTTGCTGCCGGTCGGTGAATTCGGCGACAGTGAATTCGCCCGTGGTGTGATCGGCGCAGGCGAGGCCGAAGTTGGGCTTCTTGGCGGTGCCACCGAGGAAGACGGCGGCGAGGTAGGTGTGCCTGGTGTCGTCGAGGAGGGTGAGATCGTTGACGGTGGAAGCGGAGATGATTTGAGCGATCTCGCGCTCGACGATTTTACCGGGTTCGGGAGCGGTCGTTTGCTCGGCGATGGCGACGCGCTTATTGGCCTTGATGAGCTTGGCGATGTAGCCTTGGGCGGCGTGGTGAGGGACGCCACACATCGGAATGTCGTTACGCTTGGTGAGGGCGACATTGAGGATGCCGGCAGCGGCTTTGGCGTCCTCAAAGAACATCTCATAGAAATCACCGAGGCGGTAAAGGAGTAGGATGTCGTCGGGCAGCGATCTCCGCATGGCCATATACTGGGCCATCATCGGGGTGAGCTTCTTTTCGCTGGCTGCCATTCCTAGGCGGAATTAAAGAGAGTCGCTCGATGGGGGGGAAGGGGAAAGGTGGATTTTCAGGGCGTGGAGGATTCGGAGACGGTGCGGCGGTGGACTTTGGTGCGTTTTCCGAAGGTCGCAGGGAAAATGCTCCAAGGGACCCAGACGAGGGCCCTGCCGAAGTAGAGGAAGGAGAACCAGGGAAAGGATCTCAGGGAGTTTCATTTAATTGTGGCAAAAGGGGGGCTGGGTTACGAAAAAACGCTCTGGAAAACCAGAGCGTTTGAGAGGGGCAATGCTGCTTGGGTAGTCTGGGGTTGAGAGACCCTGCTACGACTACGCGAGGATCTCTTTGATGGGCTGGCCTTCTTTGCCGCCCATTTTGAAGGGGCGTTTTGAGGGGGAGAAGACGACTTGATCGTGGGGAAGTCCCATGGCACTTGCGATGGTCGCGTTGAAGTCGGCGGGTGTGGTCTTCTTGGTGATGACGTTGGAGGCCGTCTCATCGGTTTTCCCGTAAACGGTTCCGCCCTTGATTCCCGCGCCGGCGAGGGCGAAGGAGAAGGCCTTGGGGAAGTGGTTCCGGCCGGCGTCGTCGTCGATCTTTGGAGTGCGTCCGAATTCGGTGGCAATAACGACGAGGGTTGATTCGAGGAGACCACGTTGTTTGAGATCGGTGAGGAGAGCCGCGTAGGCTTGATCGAGGATGGGAAGTTTTTCTTCGGCTTTGGTGAAGTTGTCAGAGTGCCAATCGAAGCCACCGAGTTGTACTTCCACAAAGCGAACGCCGTGTTCGACGAGACGGCGGGAGAGAAGGACGCCCTTGGAGAACTTGTCGCTGCCATAGGCGGCGTGGGTGCCTTTCGATTCCTGGGAGAGGTCAAAAGCTTCGAGGTCTTTCGAGCTCATGAGCTTGACCGCAGAGTTGAACATTTCGTCGTAGGCGCGGACGCTGCGCTGGCCCTTGCTGAAGCGATCGGTGAAGTCCTGGTCGAGCTTGCTGCGGAGTGCGATCTGGCGATTGAAGTCAGCTTCAGTGACATCGCTACGGCGCTTGGAGTTTTGTAGTCCCTTGACGGCATCACCGACGGGAAGAGGAGCGGAGTTGGGCTCGAAGAATCCTGCTCCGGCGTGATTGTTTGCAGTGTGGACGGTGACGTAGGGAGGGAGGGTCTGATTGAGGCGGGAAGGTTCCAGTTTGTTTGCCCATGATCCGAGAGTCGGGTGGGTGATGGAGGACCGCATGGTGTAGGAAGTGTGGACGTTGTAATTCCCCTGAGCGTGGGCGCCCTGGGTGGAATTCATCGAGCGCACGAGACACATCTTGTCGGCGTGCTTGGCAGTCTTTTCCAGGTGCTGTCCAAGTTGAATCCCGGCGACGTTGGTAGAGATTGCTTTGATCGGTCCGCGATATGCTTCGGGAGCGTCAGGTTTAGGATCGAAAGTGTCGATGTGGGTCATGCCTCCTGACATGTAGAGGTAGATGACATGCTTGGCTTTACCCTTGGATTGCGCGATGGCTTCGGCAGCTTCGGCTGAGTTGAACCACGAAGCCGCGGCTCCTCCAAGAGTGACGCCGAAGGCGGTGTTGGCGGTGTTGGCGAGAAAGCTGCGCCGTGAGAGTTCGTCGAGTTTGTTAACTGGGTTCATTGGACAAAGAGGAAGCGGTTGGAGGTAATCATGGCCCGGGCGAATGCCTGGGTGGAGGGCTGGGTTTTGACTTCAGGTAGGAAGGCGGTTTTTTCCTCTTTCGTCGGGTAGGACGAGTAGAGGGAGAGGAAAAGTTGTTCGAGGCGTTCTTCGGGTGTCTCAAGCTTTGACACGGCCTTGGCGAAGTCGCCTTTCTTGTTGAGGAGAATCGCGGTCTCGGTGCCGTTCAAGAGGCGTAGAGTTTGGGGAACGGTGGCCTCGGTGTGAGCAGATGATGGGGTTTCGCGGTCGGAGCCGCCGAACTCGGCAACGAAGGTTCCGCCTTTTTGAGGTGCGGGAAGTTCCGAGGCGCGCATCTGGAAAGGAGAATGGCTGGCCTTCTTGGGAGAGTATCGGCGGACGACAGCAGCTTGGGCTTTCCTCGTCGTATCCGACATGCCAGCGCGGCGGTACTTCTGGGAGGCTTTGTCTCGCAGCTCTTTGAGTTTCAGGTTGATCGTTTGGACGCGCTTGGTTTGACCACTTTCCTGGGCTTTGCGAAGAGCGACGCGCATTTCGGCGGTTTCTTTTTGGAACCTACGGCGATCCAGTTCGGCCTTGTCGGCGGCATTGTCGATTTCGCGAATCTGCTTGGGCGTGGCATTCATGACGAACTGAAAGGATTCAACGTAGTTGTCCCAAGATTCTTTGAGTGCGTAGTTGGTGTTGTCGTCAATGTTTCCAGAGGCCAAGGTGACGAAGGAATCACGAATTTCCTCGGCTTCCATGCGGCGCAGGATGGGGCCGTTGAAGTCAAAGGCGAATCCCTGGGTAGGTTCGGTGTGAGAGACTTCGCGTTGGAAGAGTTTGGTGTGGTAGAGGATACGGAGGTATTGCTGCACATCGTAGTTGGTGGCCTTCATGGCGCTCTCAAGATAGTCTACCAATTCAGGGTAAAGAGGGTCGGGGGAATTGCTCCAGTCGTCGAGAGCCGGAACGACTCCGTATCCGAAGGTGTAGGCCCAGAGCCGGTTGGCGACGACCTTGGAGAAATACTTGTTGTCGCGGGATGTGGCCCAGTCGGCGAAGACTTCGCGGCGCTTTTTAGGCGGAACATCTTTGACTTTTTTGCCGAAGAGGAATTGAGGTTCGATGGCTTCACCGGGTTTACCGTCTTCGTATTGGTAGTCCTCGGGAAGTTTAAGTTTTTTGTTTGGATTGTCGCTGAGAGCGTTTCGGTTGTGGTAGCGGAAAACGGTGGAGAGGTCTTTGGCTTCGTTGCGCTTTCTGTTCATCTCAGCCTTCTGCTTGGCCATGGCAGCTTTCTGCTTTTGATAGGCTTTTTTATCCTTCTTGTTGATTTCCCCACCGCCGGTCATGCGGTTTTTCATGTCGACATCGACTCCGATGACCTCCTTAATTTTTTCGCGGGCACCTTCAAATTTATATTCGGTTCCGGCGAGGAATGAAGCCAGCTGGTAGTATTCCATCTGGGTGGTGGTATCGAAAGGGTGATCGTGGCATTGGGCGCATCCAATTTGCTGGCCGTGGAAGACCTGCACGGTGTTGCTGATATTGTCTAGAAGCATGCCGCGGTCGCGGAGGTAGTATCCGGCGGCCGGGTTATCGGCCGAGTGATCGTTGGCTGCGAGCATGGCGTGAACCATTTTGTCGTAAGGCATGTTGGTCTCGACAGCTTCGCGAAGCCAGACGTGCCAACCCAGTCCGCTCGTTTCGGAGTTGGTTTTGACGCGGAGGAGGTCGCTCCAGTAGTTGAAGAGCTTGGACTTCATGCCTGGCGATTCAACGAGGGTGTCGATGAGGTCGGCCCGCTTTTCTCTCTCGTTGGAATCGAGGAAGGATTTCGCCTCTTCGGCGGTCGGAAGGCGTCCGATGATATTGAGGTAGCTCCGGCGGACGAAGGTCGAGTCGTCAGCGACGGGCATCGGAGTGATTTTCTGATCTTTTTGTTCGGCGAGGAGGATTTCGTCGATTTCGCGGGCGGTATTTCGGATCACCTCATCTGAGAGGGGGGCCGCATGCACCAAGGGCAAGAAGAGGAACGGAATGAGTTTTTTCATGGAGATTAGTATAAAAGGGCGATGATTTCGGAGTCCGAGAGGAGGGTTGGGTCATCGGCTGCGCTGGTGAGAAGCTCGTTGGCGAGGTCGTCTGCGAAGTTCTCCTCCCAATCGTCGGTTAGGACAGGAGGATTGACGGCTACAGGGGCCGGATCTGAACTTTCATTAGGAAGGCTGACAATGATGGCAGCACAGGCGCAGGCCGTCGCGGTCATTCCGACAAGAGGCTTGGGCGATAAAAGGGCTTTCCACCATGGGTTGCCGCCCTGCCCCTCAAGTCGAGCACGACGAACGAGATCCTGCGCAAAGCGAGGTCCGGGCTCCTGCAAGGGCGCGTCGTCGAGGAGGTCCCACACCGGATCCTGATCAAGATCGGCATCGAAATCCGGGATGTTTTGGGTCTGGCTGAGCGTCTTCATGGTGAATCTATGTAAAGAAACCGTTAAGAAGGGAAATGGTTGCGACAAACTACGATTCTTTTCACTTCGCTCTTTCGTTTCCCCACAGGAGAACGTGGAGGCGTGGGCTGAAGTGATAGCCTTGATCCCTGCAACATTCTGCCAGCCAGAGGGATCGATTTTTTAAGGTCTCGGCATCCCGTCCCTCCGGCATGAGGAAAATCTTTCCCGCAGGGATGTGAAATTTGGCCTGAAGAGCTTGAATTTCGGCTAAATCGATCTCATTGCAGACGACGAATTTGAAGGCTGCTTTGTCCGATTTCGCGAAGAAGGAGAGGGCGTCAGAATTGAGGCGGAGACTTTCCTTGATGCCGGAATTGGAGAGTTTGGGGGAAACGTTGAATTGGGTGACCCGGTGGGCGAGAGCAGGATTAGGAAGTTGGGTGCCGTTGGTTTCGACCTCGATGAGGGGGAGCCCGGGGAGGAAGGCGAGGAGGTCGATGAGATCGGGTTGTTGAAGAAGTGGTTCACCCCCAGTGATGACGAGTCGCGGGCAATCGTATTGGAGAATCGTTTCTGCCAGGTTTTTTGGGGCAAGTTCAAGAAGTTGATCTGCTTTGGAGAATTTCTCTCCGTCCTGATGTTCCCAGGGCGTGTTTTCCCAATTCCAGGTGTAAGGAGTGTCGCACCAATGACAGTGAAGATTGCAGAGGGAGAGGCGCAGGAAGACGGCGGGTGCTCCCAGAGAAGGGCCTTCGCCTTGCAGGGTGTGAAAGATCTCGGGAGATCCATCGGCAAGGCGGGCGACTTTCATGGAGTCAGACTAAAGGAGTCCGTAAGTCTTGAGAAGCCCGCGGAGTGATTCGGTTTTTTCGTCGCTGAGCGGGATCAGGGGGAGACGGAGTTCCGAAGTGCAGTGCCCTTGGAGCGCAACGGCTGACTTGATGGGGACGGGATTGGTGTCGAGTGACATCAAGCCGGATAGGAGAGGGTAGTAACGCTTTTGAAGTTCAAGTGCTTCACCGTATTCGCCTTCGAGGCAGCGATTCACGAGGCTGACCATCACCTCGGGGATGAGGTTCGAGGCCACGCTAACGAGGCCCACGGCTCCGCAGGACATGAAGGGGAGAGTAAGGGGGTCATCACCAGAAAGGATTTGGAAATCTTCGGGAACGGCTTGCACGAGGTGGTTGACGCGATCAACCGAGCCGCCGGCTTCCTTGTTGGCGATGATGTTCCCGCAGTCATTGGCGAGCCGGGCAACCGTTTCAATACCGATCTCGATCACGGAGCGACCTGGAACGGAATAGAGCATGATGGGTAGGCCGGTGTTTTCGGCGACCGTCTTGTAGTGCTGATAGAGACCTTCCTGGCTGGGCTTGTTGTAGTAAGGGCAAACCTGCAGAGAAGCGTCTGCTCCCATCGCTTCGGCGGCTTGGGTGAGGTGGATCGCTTCGCGGGTGGAGTTTGCTCCGCTACCGGCAAGGACTTTGATTTTGCCATCAGCAAATTCGACCGCGGCTTTGACCACCGCGAGGTGTTCGTCGGAGTCGAGGGTGGGAGATTCTCCGGTGGTGCCGACGGGAACGACCCCGGTGATTCCGGCTGCGATCTGGCGTTCGATGAGAGCTTGAAATGCGTCACGATCGAGATGTCCGTCGCGGAAGGGAGTGATGAGAGCCGTGAAGGTGCCTGCAAACATTGGGGTAATTCTAATTGAGTCGTTGAGCCTAGAAAAGAGGGAGGAGCAAAAGAACTTCCTCGAAAAATGAAATCAAAGAAGAGAGCTTGAGGAGTTTAGCTCTTCCAGTTGAGAGCACCTTTTTTAAGCGCGTAGAGGTAGGCGATGGTCAGGATGCTGACGAATCCAGCCATGCTCCATATGACCATGCCGTTTTGTTTTACGAGATCACTGAACTGAACGGCCCATGGATACATGAAGACAACCTCGATATCAAAAATGACGAAGAGCATCGCGACGAGGTAGAATTTGACGCTAAATCGAGGAGCTCCCTCTCCGATGGGGAGCATTCCGCATTCGTATGGAGTTTCCTTGATTTTAGAGTGACTGCCTTTTTTTCCAAGGAGAACACTGAGACCAAGAGCAATGGCAGCAAAGCCGATCGCTGCGATGGCTTGGAGGGCAACTGGAAGGTAATCGGAAAGCATAGCGGTATAAAAAGAAATTGCCCGCGTCGGGCAGACGCGGGCAATTAAAAGTTTCGTTGCCGGATTAACCAGCACCAATTTTACGATTTTCGAGCTACGCGTCTTGCTGAGCTAAATTGTCGCTGTGCGCTTCTTGAATACGCTCGAGTCCGCGATACTCTTTGCCATCTTTCTCGGCGAGTCCGCGGGTAACTAGGTTCTGCAGCTTTTCATAAGCGCGGAGACGAAGCATTTCTTCGCCACCACTCACTGCATTACGTTCCTTGAGCCGCTCATAGACATCCTCGAAAAGCTCATTAAATCCAAAGAGTTTGGGGTCGGAGCCTAAAACATTCACCAATTCATCGGTGACGTGATCTGGAAGTCGGCGGGAGAAACGTGTCCGTTTAGTAGTTGCCATAACGACGCGAAGATAGCAGGAACATGTAACAAAAGCGACTGAAAAAATTCACTCGTAACGTTAATTCGTAAAATTTAGCAACAATAAAAGTCAAGTTTAATTAACAAAATCCTACCAATCCCTTTAAGTGCGTAGGATCGCGGCTTGAAGTTTTGCCCAAGGACGATAGTGTTCTTTTTGTGATCGCGCGCATCAAAGGAGAGGTATGGGGGGCATTGCCGGGGCGAATTGTGGTAGGAGCAGGTGGAGTGGGCTACCAGGTTCTGGTGCCGGTTTCGACCTATGACCGGCTAAATCCGTTGGAGGGTGAGGCGATTGACTTGAAGACCTACCAGCATGTGCGGGAAAATTCGCTGACTCTTTATGGGTTTGCCAACGATGAAGAGAGGGACGTCTTTCTTTTGCTGATTGATCGGGTGAGTGGAATTGGGCCGGCGATTGCGATGGCGGTTCTGAGTGGCTTGGAGGTGAAAATGTTCAAGCAGGCCGTCGTTAACGGTGATGCGGCGGGGCTTTCTGCGGTGAAGGGGATTGGCAAGAAGACGGCGGAGCGCATTATTCTGGAGCTCAAAGACAAGGTTGGAGTAGTGCAGACCTGGGAGGAGACCGGTGATCGTACTGATGCCGCCCGCGATGCGGAGATGGGCTTGATTGCGCTGGGCTTCAAGCAGGCGGATGCCCGAAAGTCAGTTGATCGGGCTTTGAAGGCGAATCCTGGTGCGGAGAGCGCGGAGATTATTCGATCGGGACTCCGCGGAATTTAGGGAAATAAAAGACCCTGAATGAACGGGTCATTCAGGGTCCTTGATTTAAGGTGGAGTGTTTCTCAACTCTTTATTTAAGGTGGGGTGTTTTTCAACCCCTTACTCCCTACAGCTTCTTGCGAAGGCCATCATACTCCTTGCGGAGCTTGGCCAACTCGGTCTCACGTTGTGAGATCTCGTCCAAGAGGTCAGCGAGTTGGCGGAGGATACCTGCGTGGTTGGGGGCCACGCGGAGGTTTGATGTTCCGCTCATTGCGGCGCCACCCTGACGAACCCAGTTGTGGATTGTCAGTTGGGTGATGCCAAACTCTTTGGATGCATTTGCTACACCGCCGCGACCATGCGTGACGTTGTAATCATTTACCCAATTGAGGACCTCAGCTTTTTCAGCTGCCGTATAGCGTTTTCCTTTCTTGCTAGCCATGGAATCACTTTGAGATGTGTTGCACGAGTGTGCAAGAGCTAAATATGATATTTTAATTAAAGATTAACCATCCTTTAGAATATCTAATATTTGGGATAATTCAGAGGCGAGGTGCGGGCTTTTCTCGAGGATTTGTGGGCGAGCTGCGTATCGTGTGAAACCAACAAACTTATCTGCTATTCCGAATGTCTCGAGGTCTGAAACCCCATCGCCTACCATGACAACATGCTCTGCAGAGTGTTTTTTTGCAGCTTGTTGGAGGAGTTCAGGCTTCCCTCCATTTCGAGTGGTGGGGTAGTCATTATCAAATCCCCGGTAGTCGCCATTTTCATGAAAGTATAATGGAACGGCTTCAATAGATGAAATCTCCAGATACTCCGCAAGTTCCTCGATACACGTCACAAATCCTCCCGAAATAATGATACATTCCCATCCTTCCCTCTGGAGTTTAGAGATCGTTTCCTTGGCGGTTGGTTCGATCTCTTTAAGATAAGCTTTACCAATTTCGAGACATTGTTGGCGGGTGGGATTAATGAGCTCCAATCGACGGGCAAAAATTTCTTCAATGGGGATCTCGCCATTCATCGCTTGGTTGGTGAGATCCTCAACTTGGCGAAAGACGTCATCGCCTGCAAGGCGGGCGAGTTCATCGACGCCTTCGATGGCAGAGAGGGTGGAGTCGCAATCGAATGCGATCAGTTTATTCATAATGGAATTTCTATTTGATGATATCGACGCGGGTGAAGAGCGGCACTTGGGCGAAGAGATTAAGCATGTCCCCGTTATTCAATCTAATACAGCCATGAGAGGCGGGGCGACCGATTAAATCCTCTTCGTGGGTGCCATGAAAGTAGATGTAGCGGCGATAGGTGTTCGAGTTTTCCTCGTCCAGCCCTTCGAGCCATAAAATTCGGGTAAGAATGGCATCTTCGCTCTGAGAGCTTCCGATTCCCAGAGGTCGTCGTCCTTTGAAAAAGGTATGAAGCGGGGCCCCTTCTCCGATGCGTTCACGAATCACGAAGCGCCCGGTAGGTGTTTGATACGAGCCTTCGCTAAATCCGATTCCCTTGGCTCCGGTGGAAACCGGGACCGAGAACTGCCTTTCTTCGTTTTTGAAGAGGGTCAGGGCTTGTTCTTGAATTGAGACCTCAATTCGAGTGTCAGCTTCAGGCCAGGTGCGGTTTGCGGGGGAGGGCCTCATCGGAATCGGGTGCGGCTTGCGCGCGATTGGGTTTTTGCGGGCTGAGACCAAGCTTGTTAATCAGTGCGAGGTCTTTTTCGACGGCCGGGTTCTCGGCAGTAAGGAGTTTGTCGCCGTAGAAGATGGAATTTGCGCCGGCGAAGAAACAGATTGTTTGCGCCTCCTCGGAAAGGTTGGTGCGCCCTGCTGAGAGGCGGACTTTGGCCTTGGGCACGGCGAGGCGGGTCAGCGCGATGATGCGGACCAATTCGAAGACATCGACTCCCGAGCTTTCGGCGAGAGGAGTGCCGGGCATGGGCATGAGTGAGTTGATTGGGACCGATTCCGGCTGGGGATTGAAGCTGGAAATCACCTCGAGCATTTTCAAACGATCCTCGGTGTTTTCTCCGAGTCCGAGAATGCCGCCGCAGCAGATCGACATGCCGGCGTCCTGAGCGTGGCGAATGGTATTCAGGCGGTCCTGAAAAGTGTGTGTAGTGACGATATTGGGGTAGTGCTCGGGCGAGGTGTCGATGTTGTGGTTGTATGCGGTGACTCCGGCGTCCTTGAGTCTTACCGCTTCATTGGGGCCAAGTTCTCCCAGGGTGACGCAAACTTCCATGCCGAGTTTGGAGACATCCTGAATGATATCGAGGACTTGGTCGAATCGTTGGGTTCCCTCTCGAACACCGCGCCAGGCGGCTCCCATGCAAAAGCGGGTTGAGCCGTTGTCACGGGCGGCTTTGGCGCGTTCCATGATCTGGCATTTTTCCATGAGCCGCTCGGGGGCGACATCTGATTTGTAGCGCGCGGATTGAGCGCAGTATGAGCAGTCTTCCGAGCAGCCGCCGGTTTTGATGGAGAGGAGGGTGCAAAGTTGGACTTCGCCGGCGGGCCAGTTTTCTTCGTGAACATTGCGGGAGCGTTGAATGAGATCGAAGAGAGGGAGTTGGTAGAGGTCGTTGAGTTCTTGGAAGGTCATAAGTGGTGATGTTGGAAATTGTGTCAGCGGATCCATTTGCCGGAGACCGAGGGAAGTCTGCCGAAAGAGACGGTTTCGTAGTTGGTTTTGCCTTTGGCTCCGATCAGCGGGATGCCAACTCTACTACGCCAAATGGCGCTCATACTTTCGCCGGTGTGACAGCCGTAGCTTTGGCAGAGAGCGTGTTTGTTGAAAGCGCCTCTGCGGATTTTTCGCAGGTCTTTTTCGTGAATCCAAGCCTGGCTGACAGCCATCACATTGGTGCCGTAATCGAGCATGAAGCAGTGACGGTTGGAGTGGCCGAAGAAGTCGAAGGTGATGATGTCGCGGCTGCCATTGATGGCGGCGATGGCCTGATCGCCGGTATTAATCCAGATCAGTTTGGCGTTCCGTTTGGCGGCTTGCTTGGCGACCCACTTGGCGTATGGCTTGTGATCTTCCTTTCCGCGAATGACGTAGCCCGGCTTGTAAACAATCCAGGTCAGGCTGGCATTTTCGCCATGGATTTTCCGAAGTTCGTCGCTGCGGATTGAGGTGGCGGCGAGGAAGTTTCCCCAAAAGCGATCGTGCCGGTCTCTTTCTACCCGGAGGTTTTCCCAGCGTCTCAGGGCGGGGCCGCCGGTGAGAATGACGTGTTCCCGGGCCACGATCGGAGTGGTGATCGCCAAGAGAATGAGGAAGAAGAGGCCCTTCATGTGGTGAGGATGGAGTCAGACGGGCCGGGCATCAAGACTGGAGAGCGGTAACGAGCAGCTCGAGCGCACTTTCCAGACGCGCTGTTTGCGTTCCGAAATTGACGCGGAGGCAGCGCTTGTGCCCGAAGAAGGCGCCATCTGAGAGGAAAAGTCCGGCCTCTTCGGCCTTTTCGATGGGCTGATCTACGGAGAGAGTCTTGCAGTCAATCCAGGCGAGATAGGTTGCTTCGATATTTGGGACGCGTGCCCCGGGGAGTCCTTCGGTGATCTTTTTTGTGAGCAGGTCCCGGTTGGTTCGGAGGTAGGCGAGCAAGTCCTGACGCCAGGGTTCGCCGTGGTGGTAGGCAGCTTCGGCCGCGTAGTAGGCGAGGCAGTTGATCTCGGGGAGGATATGGCCTTTGGCCGCGGTGAATTTTCGACGAAGGGAATCGTTTGGAATGACCGCGAAGGCGTAACCTAACCCGGCGATATTGTAGGTCTTGCTCGGGGCAAGAAGGGTGACGGTGCGCTCGCGAAGTTCGTCCGGAAGATTGAGGGCCGAAAAATGTGGTGTGGCGTCTTCGTCGAGGATGAGGTCGCAATGAATTTCGTCAGAAATCAGAACGAGATCGTGGCGCTGGCAGAACTCACCGAGTTGAATCATTTCATCCTTGGTGAAAACGCGCCCGAGTGGGTTTTGAGGATTGCTGAGGATGAAGAGTTTGCTTTTTGGAGTGACCGCGTGTTCAAGCGCGTCCCAATCCAGAATCCAAGTGCCGTCGTTATCGAGGTGATCGACACTTTGCAGTTCGAGATCGCCGTCGTTGTGAACTCCGAGGAACGGGGGGTAAGACGGCGTGCAGGTGAGTAGGGCATCGCCCGGAGAGGCGAAGGCTTTGGTTGCAAGAGACAGGGCAGGAACGAGTCCGCCGAGGTGAACGATTTGTTCTTCATTGCTGGTGACGCCGATGCGAGTTTGCAAATAGCCGAGGAGGGTGTCGACGAGAGATTGGTGTGGAACGGCGTAGCCAAAGACGCCGTGATTGACGCGTTCGCGAAGGGCGTTGATCACTTCAGGCGGGGAGGTGAAATCCATGTCCGCAACCCAGAGTGGATCAAGGTCGGGGCGGCGGTCCCACTTCAGCGAGCCAGTGCCGCGCCGGGTGATGGATGTGTCAAAATCTGTCATGACGAAAGACTTATCCTAATAGGGTGGGAATGCAATCAGCTCTACTCGGACGGAGTTTGATTTGCGCTCTCAATAGCGTCTTCAATCTTGTGATTGATATCGTGCTTAATTGCGGAGGCTGCCATCTTGATGGCATTCTTAATCGCCAGAGCGGAAGACCCTCCATGAGCGATGATGACGACTCCATTGACTCCAAGGAGAGGGCTGCCGCCGTAGGATTCATAGCTGGATGTTTCTTTCACTTCCTGGAATGCGCCTTTTCCCAGAAAAGCTCCGGTCATACGAATGGGGCTCTTTTTGAAGGCTGTTTTGAGCCATTTGGACATGGCCTTGGCCGTTGCTTCGCAGCTTTTGAGAACAATGTTTCCAGTGAAGCCGTCGCAGAGGCAGACGTCGAGTTTGGTCTGGAAAAGGTCGTGTCCTTCGACGTTTCCAAGGAAGGTGAAGGGTGCTTTGTCTCGATCGACAAGGTCTTTTAAAAGAGCCATTGTTTCTTTAGTGAAGGTCGTTCCTTTTTCTTCTTCCTCGCCATTGGACATGATGCCAACGTGCGGATCTTTGACCTTTAAAACCTCATGCGCGTACACGCTACCCATGATGGCATATTGTAAAAGGTGTTCCGGTTTTGCTTCCGGGTTTGCTCCCGCATCAAGTAGATTGCATACACCGTGTTCGTTCGGCATTGGGGAGGCGATGCCAGCGCGAAGGATACCTTTCAGGAGGCGAAGTTTTACGGTTGCGGTGGCAACAGCAGCTCCGGTGTTACCTGCGGAGACGACGGCTTCTGCGTCGCCTTTTTTAACGAGGTCGTTGGCGACGGCGATAGAGGAATTCTTTTTGCGTCGAATTGCTTTCGCTCCGGATTCTTCCATGCCCACGACTTCCGTGGCATCGACAAATTGCGCACGCTTGTCGGTGAGCCCACATTCGAGCGCGGCCTTCTTGAGTTCCTCGGCTGGGCCGGTCAGGAAGATGGTCTCGATGTCCGGATTGGCGGCTAGGATGTCGCGTGCTCCTTCGAGATTTACTCCGGGGGCGTGGTCCCCGCCCATGGCGTCGAGTGCGATTTTCATCTCGAAAAAACGAGCGCGGAGACAGGCCCCGCGCTCATTAAAAAATTGATAGGAACCAAACGATTAGACCAAGTCGACGTCGACGACTTGGCGCTCTCGGTAGGTTCCGCAAGATGGGCAGGCGATATGCCCCGGGATGCTGCTCCCACATTCGGGACAGGTCTTGAGCAGTGGCTTGCGCCAGCGGTTGGCTCCTCTGCGGAGACGTTGCTTATGCTTGGAAGTGCGGCGTTTTGGTGCGGCCATGGTTCTAGGTGGTTAAGAAGGTTGATCGTTGGAATCAATTGCGTCCAAGGCGGCCCATGGATTGGGTCCGTCCTGCGCGGGGGCGTTGTCTACTCCATCATTGGTCGACTTGTCCACTGCTAAATACTTCGGATCTATTTCATATTTCACGGGCTCGTCACCCTCCTCGGCGCGGGGATTTGTCGGCAATTCCAGGAGAATTTCCTCCCGAAGGGCCTCGGAGGCGTCGATTTCGCCCTCTCCCGCGATTTCCAGGCTCACCGCGGCCTTTTCCAGGGCGACAGTCTGCTTGAACTTGTTGAGGCTCCGCATGCAGGTCAGTTCGAAGGTGGCCTTGAGATTTCCCGTCAGGAGGATCTCGCTGTCGAATCGCTGGGCAAAAAGCCGGTAATACAAGGGCCCCGCCGGGGAGGCATCGTCCTCCGCGAGGTCAAAGATGTCCGGGGCGATTTCCCCTTCGAACATCTGTCCTTCGTCGGGCAAATTGGCGAGATCGATCTTCATGGGGCGAATTGTAGGTTGAAATTTTGATTTTGTATCGTGAAAATCGCCTCGTGGAACGAATTCCTCCCGAAGTGCTACTGAGTGCCTATATCGAAGGGGTCTTCCCGATGTCTGAGAACGGGGAGATTTTTTGGTTTTCGCCGAAAATGCGCGGAATTATTCCGCTGGATGAGCGTTTTCATATTCCCAAGGGGTTGAAGCGTGCTCTGAAGAAGCGTCCATTTGAAATCCGTTACGACACTGCTTTCCGAGAGGTGATGGAGGGATGTTCCGAGCGGAAGGAGACCTGGATCGATCCCGTGATCATGGACAGCTACGGTGAGTTGTTCGAACGGGGCTTTGCGCATTCCGTGGAATGTTGGGATGAGGAAGGGCTGCAGGGCGGGCTCTATGGGGTTCGGATCGATCGCGTGTTTTTTGGGGAAAGCATGTTCAGCCGCAAAACCGACGCCAGTAAGATCGCGCTGGTGCGTTTGGTGGAGTGGCTGCGGGACGAGGGAGTAATATTACTCGATACCCAATGGATGACCGATCATCTGAAGACCTTCGGCGGCTACGAAGTGCCTGCCGATATTTATAAAGGAATGCTCGCTGAGGCGATCGATGTGCGAGAGTAGTGGGACAAGTTGTCGCCACGTGTCAAATGATTGCAGGGCGATGCGTGTCAAAGTGACGCGCTGCCATTATTGGGAGGCGTGGAGTTTCCCGTAGAATAAAGGATTGCGGCAATTGGCACGGTGCGTGCCAAGTAAAATCCCAAAATCGCCATGTGAAAGCCGTGGCACCAACTTTATTAGCACATAGAAAAAATCATGGGTAAAATTTTAGGAATCGACCTCGGCACCACCAACTCTTGCATGTCTGTCATGGAGGGTGGTGAACCAGTAGTCCTTGAAAACTCGGAAGGTGCACGCACCACTCCGTCTGTTGTCGCTTTTGCCAAGAATGGAGAACGTCTCGTCGGTCAGGCCGCCAAGCGCCAGGCTGTCACGAATGCAAAAAACACCGTATTCTCCGCCAAGCGCCTTATCGGACGTAAGTTTTCCGAACTCACTGCTGAAGACAGGCGCGTCCCTTATGAGCTTGTGGAAGCTGACAATGGCGACGCCCATATTCAGGTGGAAGTTGAAGGAGAGAAGAAAGTCTACTCTCCTCAGGAAATCGCAGCCATCATCCTTGGTAAACTTAAGTCTGATGCCGAAGCCAAGCTCGGCGAGGCCATCACGGAGGCGGTGATCACTGTTCCCGCCTACTTCAATGACTCCCAGCGTAATGCCACCAAGGCGGCCGGTGAAATTGCCGGTTTGAAAGTGCGTCGTATCATTAACGAGCCCACCGCTGCCTCGCTTGCCTACGGACTTGATTCCAAGATGGATCAAAAGGTCGCTATTTATGACCTCGGTGGGGGAACCTTCGACATCTCGGTTTTGGAAATCTCTGATGGCGTCTTCGAGGTGCTCGCGACCGACGGTGACACCCAGCTCGGTGGTGATGATTGGGACAATGCGCTCATTGATCACATCGTGGCCGAATTCAAATCATCCGAAGGCATTGACCTCAGCGGTCAGCCCGACGCTCTTCAGCGGATTAAGGAAGAAGCCGAGAAGGCCAAGATCGCGCTTTCTTCATCGCAAAACTACGACCTTAACCTGCCCTTCATTACTGCTGACCAAACCGGTCCCAAGCATATTCAGTTGAGCTTGAGTCGCGGTAAGCTCGAGCAGCTGACTGATCACCTTTTTTCTCGCACTAAGAAGCCGGTTTCCGACTGCTTAACGGAGGCCGACGTTAGTTCCGGCGAGATCGATGAGCTCGTTCTTGTGGGTGGTATGACCCGCATGCCCAAGGTTGTTGAGACTGCTCACGAACTCGCCGGCAAGACTCCTCACCAGGGCGTGAACCCCGACGAAGTGGTCGCCATTGGTGCTGCTATTCAAGGTGGCGTTCTCCAGGGCGACGTGAAGGATGTGCTTCTTCTCGATGTGACTCCGCTCACTCTCTCTATCGAGACTGAAGGAAGCCGCGCCACCGCCATGATCGAGCGTAATACCACCATCCCGGTGAAGCGCAGCCAGACTTTCTCGACCGCCGCTGACAACCAGCCGGCCGTTGATATTCGCATCTGTCAGGGTGAGCGCCCGCTCTTCGCCGATAATAAGTTGCTCGGAAATTTCCAGCTCTCCGGAATTGAGCCCGCTCAGCGAGGCATGCCTCAGATCGAGGTGACCTTCGATATCGATGCGAACGGGATTCTCCACGTTTCAGCCAAGGACAAGAACTCCGGAAAAGAGCAGAAAATCTCCATCGAAGGGTCCAGTGGACTGTCCGAGGACGAGATCGAAAAGGCCAAGCGCGAAGCCGAAGCTCACGCGGAGGAAGACAAGAAGCGTGCCGAAGCCGTCGACATTAAGAACAAGGGCGAGAACATTGTCTATCAGGTCGAAAAGCAGATCAGCGAACTTCCCGAAGAAGCTCCTGCCGACCTGAAAGAGATGCTCACCACCAAGCTTGATGCCGTCAAAGGTGCGCTCAAAGCCGACGACCTCGACCTCATCAAATCTACCACGGAAGACCTCGAAAAGTCTCTCAACGAACTCGCCCAGGCCGCGCAGGCTGCTGGAGCGCAGATGCCCGACATGGGAGGTGCTGCACCCGATGTGGCTCCCGCTGAAGATGAAAGTGACGAGCCTCGCCAAGCAAAAGGAAAGGTTGTCGACGCCGAAGTCGTAGACGCTGACAAGTAAACACTCTCGCCCGCGACATCGCGGGCAAAACCAACCACAAACAAGAAAAACAAAAAACAATGGCTAGTATTAAACCACTCGGAAACCGCGTCCTCGTGAAGCGGCTCGAAGCAGAAGCAGTAAGCGCAGGAGGCATCGTCCTTCCTGACTCTGCTCAGGAAAAACCTCAGGAAGCTGAAGTCACCGGACTCGGCACCGGCGGAACTGACGAAAACGGAAAAGACATCGTCTTTGACGTTGCTGTCGGCGACAAGGTTCTTATCTCAAAATACGGTGGCACCGACGTCAAAGTTGACGGCGAAGACCTCCTCATTCTCTCTCAGGCTGACATCCTCGGTGTCCTCACTGACTAATTTCTCAAACGATTAAACACTAAAAATACCACTACAATGGCTAAACAACTCCAATTCGACGAAGCAGCCCGTCAGGCACTCCTTCATGGTGTCGAAAAACTCGCACGCGCAGTCAAAGCAACCCTCGGACCGTCAGGTCGTAACGTGATTCTCGATAAGAAGTTCGGTTCCCCAACAGTCACCAAGGACGGTGTCTCTGTTGCCAAGGAAATCGAGCTCGATGATCCCTACGAGAACATGGGCGCACAACTCATCAAGGAGGTTTCCTCCAAGACATCCGACATCGCTGGTGACGGAACAACTACCGCTACCGTGCTCGCCGAAGCCATCTACAAGGAAGGCCTTCGCAACGTGACTGCCGGAGCCAACCCAATCAGCCTTCAGCGAGGTATCATGAAAGCAGCCGAAGCCATCGTGGCCCAGCTTGCTGACATCTCCAAGGAAGTCTCCGACTCCAAGGAAATTGCCCAGGTCGCTACCGTCTCCGCTAACTGGGACGTTGAGATCGGCACCATCATCGCAGAAGCCATGGACAAGGTCGGCAAGGACGGCACCATCACTGTAGAAGAAGCCAAAGGCATCGAAACCACTCTCGACGTTGTTGAGGGAATGCAGTTCGACAAAGGTTACCTCTCCCCATACTTCGTCACTGATCCTGACACCATGGAGTCTAACCTTGAAAACGCCTACATTCTCATCAATGAGAAGAAGGTTTCCAACCTCAAGGATCTTCTTCCAGTGCTCGAGAAGATTGCCAAGACCGGTCGTCCTCTCCTCATCATTGCCGAAGACGTCGAAGGAGAAGCTCTCGCTGCTCTCGTCGTGAACAAGCTTCGCGGAACTCTCAACATCGCAGCCGTCAAGGCTCCTGGATTCGGAGATCGCCGTAAGGCTATGCTCGAAGACATCGCGGTTCTTACCGGCGGACGTTGTATCACCGAAGATCTCGGGATCAAGCTTGAGAACATTGAGCTCGAAGACCTCGGAGAGGCCAAGCGCGTGACCATCAGCAAGGACGACACTGTCATCGTTGAAGGTGGAGGTGGATCCGAAGCGATCTCCGGCCGCGTCAATCAGATCCGTAAGCAGATCGAAGACACCACTTCCGACTACGATCGTGAGAAGCTCCAGGAGCGTCTTGCCAAGCTCGCCGGCGGTGTTGCTGTCATCAACGTTGGTGCTGCTACCGAGTCTGAGATGAAAGAGAAGAAAGCCCGTGTTGAAGATGCTCTTCACGCCACCCGCGCTGCGGTTGAAGAAGGCATCGTTCCCGGAGGTGGAACCGCTCTGATCCGTGCTACTTCGCAAGTCGGAGACCTCGGTCTTTCCGGCGACGAAGCCACCGGTGCAGACATTATTGTTTCTGCCATCGAGTCTCCACTTCGCCAGCTTGCAGCCAACGCCGGAATCGAAGGCGCGCTCATCGTTGAGCACGTCAAAAACGAGTCCGGCAACAACGGCTACAATGTCGCAACCGGCGAGTATGTCGACCTTATCGAAGCTGGTGTGGTTGATCCGACCAAGGTCACTCGTTCTGCTCTTCAGAACGCCGCGTCCATCTCCGGACTTCTTCTTACTACTGAAGCTCTTATCACCGACATTCCCGAGCCCGAGCCTGCTGATGCCGGTCACGGACACGACCACGGTGGCATGGGCGGCATGATGTAAGTCGCCGCTTCCAAACAACCTTCAAAAGCCGGACGGGAAACCGTCCGGCTTTTTTGTGGGGAGAAATTCAGAAGCTAATTGTGAAGGTAGAAAAGAGCGAGGGTCAGTAGGGTTCAAGGCATGAATCCGTCGCCCAGAAAGTCAGCGAAGAGAGCTTTTTTCTTCATGGTTTTCAGGGATTACAGTGGTTTTTCTGGGAGGGCTCGTTCTGATCTCAAAATTAAGATGATTTGTCCATCTTGTGGGCTTTCAATTGATGGGCCCATAAAGCGGAGGTGAGAGCTCGTTAGGTGATTGGATGAATTGTTTTCTTTTCGTTGGGGGGCGCTCGTTCAGAATGCTCCGCTCATGAGCAGCGGGCTTACTCGAATTGGATTTGTCGGAGCAGGGTGGATGGGATCCACCTTGATGCAGCGGTTGACGGAGCACCCGGAGGCAGAGGTGGTGGCTTTGCATCAACGGTCTCGGGGCAATGGTGTCGAATCGCTCGCGAAGATCGGGTTGCCGGAATCGGCATTTTATGAGGATTACGCGGCGATGCTGGCGAATCCGGAAATTGACGGCGTTTTTCTATGCAGCCCGAATAGTTCGCACGGTCCGCAATCGGTCGCGGCTTTGGAAGCGGGAAAGCATGTCTTTTGCGAGAAGCCTTGCTCGACGACCTTTGCTGATTTCGAAAATCAACTTGAGTTGGCCCAGGCGCATCCCGAGTTGATCACTTACGTCAACTACCTCATGAATTTCGATTCGATGGAGCATCGCTTGCAGGAGATGGTGAAACGCGACGCCTTCGGAACGATCACGCAGCTGCAGGTGAACTACCGGCATCCGATTAACATTGCGGAAGACAAGGTGTGGAAGCTGAGCCGTGAGATTATGGGCGATGCCATCGGAATGGGAATCATCCACGCTCTCAGTGTGATGTTGAATATCATGGCGGCCCAAGGCGCGACACCAGTGCGGGTTTACGCCACCGCCAGCGGAGAGCAAACGCGCGCTTTTGAGGCGGATGTGATTTACAATATCCACGTGACTTTCAGCAATGGTGCCACCGGGCTTTGTTTTGGGAATGTCGATCAAGCCAATGGTTACGATGCGTATCACAACATTCATGGCACGAAGGGCGGCTTCATTTTTGATAGCTATCTCGAGCGTTCGCACAAGGTGCGCTACTGGTCCGAGAGCGAGACGAGCAAGGAGTGGGTTTATCCGCTCGATGAGGGACGTTCGCCGGATCATTTCTGGGGCGACGAGACGACGACTCCTGACAGCGGAGATGTCATGGAACATCAGACCGGTTCCTGTGTGGGGCACTTCATCGATTGCGTGCGCAAGGGTGAGCAGTCGTTTTTGAGTTTTGTGAATTCAGCCTCTACCGCGGAATTGGGCTGGGCGATTTTGCTTTCGGTGGCCAAAGGTCAGCCGGTTGAGCTTCCTCTGGATCGGGAGCTTGCCCGGGCACACTTTAACCAGACTTCATAAATGAATCGGCTCAAACAACTCTTCAGTTCCTTCGGTCCGGCCATCATTGTCGCGGCGATTGTTCTGGGGCCCGGAAGTATTCTGACAAGTTCGAAAGTGGGAGCGCAGTTTGGATATATCGGGATCGCGGCCATCGTGCTCGCGGTGGTGTTAATGATTGCGATGGTCGCCTTGGCAGGGCGGATCGGGGTGATTTACGAGGACAGTCCTTGTGATCAGCTCGCGCGTCGCTTGGGGCGGCCCGTTGCGGTGGTTGTGGGAGTCATTCTCTTCGGGCTCGTGGCAATTTTTCAATATTCCAACAATGTTGCAATTGTTTCGGGGCTCGCGCCTTTGTTTGAGACGGAAGATTATTCTCTGATGTCGGGTGCAACTCCGGCGATCATCTTGATCTCGTTCAATGCTTTGGTGATTTTTTGCCTCTACTGGAAGAGGCATCTCTATCGCTCGATTGAGACCTTGATGAAGTTCCTCATCGGATTAATGGTGGTGGCTTTCTTGATTAACTTCTTCGTTATTTATTTCTCCCCTCGAGCTTATGTGCCGGTGAAATCCGGGAAGGCTCCAGAGATCCTTGCTTTAATGGGCTTGATGGCGACGACTTTTTCGGTGGGAGGCGCGTTCTACCAAGCCTACCTCGTGAAAGAAAAGGGCTGGAAGTTACTCGATGCCAAGCGAGGCGTCACCGATTCGGTGGTGAGTATCAGCGTGGTGGGAATTCTTTCGACGATTATTCTGATGACTGCGGCGCGCGTCTTTTACGGTCGTCCTGAGCCGGTGGTATTGAGTGGGGTGGGTGAGGTGGCGATGCAGCTACAGCCTTTGTTTGGTTCGTGGGCCAAGGTGGTCTTTTGCCTCGGGATTTTTGCAGGAGCCTTTAGTTCGTTTTTGGTGAATGCCCTCGTGGGAGGAACGGTGCTTTCCGATTCTCTCGGAAAAGGGTCGCGTTTAGGAGGAGGCTGGACTTTGGGGCTAACTACGGTGGCCTTACTCAGCGGACTGGTGGTGGCTTTGTTGAATTTGAGTGATGCGAAGAGCACGGTGAATTTGATTACTTTTGCGCAGGCGCTCACGGTTTTGGGGATTCCGGCTTTGGCTGCGGCTTTGCTTTACCTCGGAACGCGACCTGATTTGACTGGGGAGCGAAAGGTTCCTGCCTGGATCATTAATTTAGGATGGGCGGGATTGGTTGTCGCGGTGGCGTTGGCTATCCGCACGACCATTGCAGTGTTAGACAAATTAGGATTATAAGATGAAACGAATTGGAAAATTTTTGGCGTGTTTTGGGATGGTTATTTCGGCGAAAGCGGAAGTCATCCGGATTGGAATGATTGGTCTTGATACTTCACATGTGGTGGCGTTCACCGAGACGATTAATAATCCGGAGGCGAAAGGCCATGTCTCTGGAGCGAGAGTGATTGCGGCCTTTAAAGGCGGGAGCCCAGATATCGAGTCGAGCGCTTCGCGGGTCGATGGCTATACCAAAACTCTTCAAGAGAAGTATGGGGTGAAGATTTATGACACCATCGAAGAACTCTGCAAGAATGTCGACGCAGTGATGATTGAGTCGGTCGACGGCCGCCCGCATTTGGAGCAGGCTCGCAAGGTGATCGCGGCCAAGAAGATCCTCTACCTCGATAAGCCGATGGGTGGATCTTTGGGGGATGTTCTGGAGATATTTCGATTGGCCGAAGCGGCCAAGGTTCCGGTGTTTTCGTCGTCGTCGCTACGATACGGAAAAGCGACCCAGGCGGTGAGGAATGGTGCGATTGGAAAAGTAATCTCAGCTCAGACCAGCAGTCCGGCGAAGATCGAAGAACATCATCCGGATTTGTTTTGGTATGGCGTACATGGTTGTGAGGCTCTCTTCACCGTGATGGGGAGAGGCTGCGAGTCGGTCGTTCGAAGCACGACCGAAGAAGGGAAAATTGTGGTGACGGGAATCTGGAAGGGGAATCGCACCGGAATCTTTTTGGAAGGGAAGGGATACTCGGGAATTGCCAAAGGCGAAAAAGGCGAGGCCAAGGTCGGATCTTTTGACGGCTATCAGCCTCTCGTTGCGGAAGTGGTCAAGTTTTTCAAAACCAGAAAGCCGCCCGTCTCCGCCGGGGAAACCATCGAACTCTTCGCCTTCATGGAGGCTGCCGACGAGAGCAAGCGTCAAAATGGGAAGGCTGTGCTGATCGAAGATGTTCTCAAAAAGGCCGGGAAATAGGTGGCCCGGGGCTAATGTATGACAGAGGGGGAGTGTTTCTTCTTTTCGAGTGGAAATCAGGGATTTAGAAGTGGTTGCTGGCGACTGATAGCTGGCTTGTCTCTATGTTTCGTGATTTTCTAACTCTCTCTATTTGTGTTTTGGGTGTTGCCCGGCTCACTGCGGCCGATGTTGTCATCAGTGAATTCCTGACCTCCAACATTTCCGGCATCACTGATGAAGATGGACAAAACTCCGACTGGATTGAGTTGACCAATGTCTCTGGCTCTCCGGTCAATCTCGACGGCTGGCTTCTCACCGACAGCGCCACTTCGACGAATCGATGGGAAATTCCTAATGTCACTTTGTCTCCAGGCGACGAATTGTTGATCTTTGCCTCGGGAAAAGACCGGAGCGATCCGGCTGGTGAATTGCACACTGACTTCAAACTTTCTGCTTCGGGTGAGTATCTGGGATTGGTTCGTCCCGACGGAGTGACCATCGAGTCCTCGTTTTCTCCGGAGTATCCCCAGCAGTATCCTGATGTGTCCTATGGTGAGGGAAGTCCGGGTGGATCGACGGTGGCATTGGTCGGAGCCGACTCGCCGTTGAAGTATCACGTGCCCACCGATACCTCGGCAGATCTTGGCGGGGCCGATCCTTACAATGAGATCGCCTTTGACGACAGCGGATGGAATTCGGCGGAAATGGGCATTGGGTATGCCGATGTGCCGGGGACGGATCCATATGACTCTTTCTTCGGTTTGAATGGTGATATTCAGGGGGAGATGGATGGAGAAAATTCCACGGTCTATATCCGGGTGCCATTTCAAGTCGATGATCCCTCGGTCGTTTCCACTCTTTCGTTTAGCACCCGCTATGATGATGGTTTTGGAATCTCGATTAACGGCAGCCCGCTTCTTGCTTCGGCCAATCCTCCGGTTGATGGCGTGTGGGATTATAATGCGGCGGCGAGTAGCTCGCATAGTGATACGCTGGCAATCGCGCTGGAATCTTTCCCGATTAATTTGGCGCAAGTAAACCTGGTGGCGGGAACCAATATTCTCGCGGTCCATGGCATGAACCGGAGTGCCGGGAATTCAGACTTCTTATTCGACTGCGAGTTGTCGGCGCAAATTAGCCCGGCCGGTGGTTCAGCGTTGGTTTACATGACGCCACCTACTCCGGGATCACCCAATGCCAGCGGGGTGGAAGATTTGGGGCCGGTGATTTCGGAAGTGACGGAAAATCCCATTCGTCCGGATCTCAGCAGTCAGTCGGTTTTGAAAGTGACGGCGTTGGTATCGGCGAGTGAGGCGGCAGTTGATCGCGTGGACCTTTTTTATCGTCAGGAATTTGATGCGGAGAGTTCGATGCGAATGCGGGACGACGGAGTGGCACCGGACGACTCGGCGGGAGACGGCGTTTATTCGGTGAATCTCCCTTTGGCGGGATTGCAGGATGGCGAGATGATTCGTTGGCGGGTGGAGGCGAGCGATACGGGAGGTCTCACTTCCAAAAATCCGCTCTATCATGATCCGCTGAACTCGCCTGAGTATTATGGAACGGCCGCGATTGATCCGGCGGTGAATTCCAATCTCCCGGTCCTGGAATGGTTCATTCAGAATCCCTCGGGAGCCAATAACCGCACCGGGACCCGAGCGTCGGTGCTCTATCTAGGAGAGTTTTATGATAATGTCTATTGTCGGGTCCGGGGAGCTTCCTCTGTGGGGCTTTCGAAGAAGAGCTACAAGGTGGACTTTAACACAGGGCACCATTGTCGGGTGGATGAAAATCCGAATTCGGTTCGAGTTGAAGAGTTTAATCTCAACACGACATGGACTGATAAAGCCTACGTTCGTCAGCCGTTGAGTTACGATTTATATGATCTCGCTGGTTCTCCGGGTTCGGTGTGTTTTCTGATGAGGGTGCAGCAGAATGGGGCCTTCTTTAGTGTGGCGGCCTTCACCGAGCAGGTGGACAAGCGGCTGCTTCGACGCGAGAAGGGGATCGATGACGATGGCGCGCTCTACAAGATGTATAATGGCGGGACAAGCGGGACCAGTGGGGTGGAGAAGAAGAATCGTGAGTATGAATCGAATGCCGATCTTTCGGCCTTTGTAAATGGCATTAATCAAAGCGGCACCGCGTTGGAGAATTTCATTTTCGACAACGTTGATCTCCCGCGTCAGCTCAACTATCTCGCGGCAACTGTTCTGACGCAAAACAGCGACAACATGAGGAAGAACTACTACCTCTATCGTGACAGCGATGGGAATGGTGAGTGGACCCAGATGCCTTGGGATGTGGATCTGACCTTCGGGAGTCACTACATGACGAATGATTCGATTGCCCACGACGGGATTTGGGCCACGGAGGATTATGTTCTGGGAGGCAGGAATTCGAATGCTCCGATTTCGCCAAGTCATCCTTTTGTGGGGATTCAGGAGCTGCCGGGGAACCGAAGTTGGAGTAAGTTGATCGATAAGCTGCTCGAGAATGATCGCTTCAAAGACATGTTCCGTCGCCGCTTGCAGACCTTGGTCGATGAAGTTCTCCTGGGGAGTGAAATTAATGACCGCATTGATCTTATGGAGGTCGCTCTCGGAAATGATGCCGTGCTTGATAAGAATAAATGGGGCCAATTCGGGCAGCAGCAAACCTTGGCCCAAGCACTTGGAATTCTTAAGAACGATTATCTGATTCCTCGAAGGACTCACCTTTCGGTAACGCACCTTGCGGCAAATGTAGGTTCTTATCCAACGCCGCAAACGAGCTCGGCCCTACTGCCGGGGCCAGAACCTTTGACTCCGGTCCTGGCCTTTGGTGATGTTGAGGGAACTCCGGGTTCTGGAAATCAGGACGAGGAATATATTGAGATTGTTAATCCGGGTATCGCCGCCATCGACTTAAGTGGTTGGAAACTTGAGGGGGGAGTGAATTTTGATTTTCTTCCCGGGACGATCATTGAGGCGGAAGGTAGTTTATTTATCAGTCCAAAGGTTGCGGTGTTCCGGTCTCGAAGTGCGAGCCCGACCGGAGGTGAAGGATTAAATGTTGAAGGTGACTACAATGGACAGATTTCCGCGCGTGGTGAGACGATCTCATTGCATTATCCGGATGGCGGTATATCTGCGAGTATCACGACGCCGGACAATCCCTCACTGGCCCAGCAATATTTGCGAATTACGGAATTGCATTTTGCGCCGACCGGCGGAAAGGAATTTGAGTTTATTGAAGTGCGTAACATTGGGCCGAATCCGCTTGATCTGACTGGGGTGCAATTCACGGATGGCGTGGAAGCGATTCTGAGCGGTTCCTTGGCTCCGGGAGAGTATGGTTTGATCGTAGCCAATCCGGGGAATTTCCCGGGATTGAAGATTGTTGGGACCTATACGGGAGCACTCAACAATGGAGGCGAGCAATTGACGCTGCGCGATGCCAATGGAGAGAACATTCTGTCGTTCGACTATGAAGGCGATTGGTTTTCTCCGGCGCGTAGCGGAGGGTATAGCCTGGATGTCCTTGATCAAAATGCTGATTGGTCGTCGTGGGATGGTCAATTTAGCTGGGCGCTCAGTAGTGATGCCGAAGGATCTCCCGGAGTAGCTAATCCGCTTCCGCACAGCAACGACTACGCCAGTTGGAGTCGGGGGTATTTCTCGGAGGCTGAGTTGGCTGATCCTGCAGTGAGCGGTCCATTGGCTGATGCCAGCGGAGATGGAGTGAGCAACTTGATGAAGTATGCCCTCGGGGTTGATCCGAAAACGCAGGGTGGGAATGGCGATTTCA